>JASIBJ010000227.1 GCA_030045215.1 Streptosporangiaceae bacterium
CCAGGTTGGTCGGAATCCTCGAGGGGTGCGCGTGCGTGGTCGCGGCGTTGGCGACGGCAGCTCCGCCACCCACCGCGATCGTCGCGGCCGCGACGCCTGCACCGATCTTGGTCGCCAGAGCCTTGGATACGAGCATGGGTATCTCCTTCAGGTTGGGCCTCGATCGTCGTGAGGCCGTGACAACGCCGACTACAGCGCCGGCGTATCGGCCCGCGTTACTGACGCGAATGTGATGTAGGTCACACTGCGCGGTTAGCAGTCGAGGACAGCCGCGGCTATTCGCTCGGCCAACTCGGCCGGCCGGCCAAGTAGTTGCGCGTCGCCGTGGGCCCGCTTGAAGTACCGGTGCGCCTCGTGCTCCCACGTCATCGCGATCGCGCCGTGCAGCTGGAGCATCTCCGCCGCGACTCCTGCAGTGCCTCCGAGCAGTACGCCTTGGCCGTGGCCGCGCGCAGCGGCACGTCCGGCGCCAGGCAGCCCGCTGCCAGAAAGGTCAAGGTCCAGGTTCACCCGGAGGCTTTCTTCATCGAGCGGGCATCCATCCCGGCGAGCGAGTCGGCAGCGGTCTCGGCGTTGTGCGCGTGGGCGACGTGGTGCAGCCCGAACACCGAGTCCATCCCGTTGCGCATCCCCATCTGGTCCTCGCACTGGTTGACCGCGCGCTTGGCCAGCGCGAGCCCGAACCGCGGCATCGCCGCGATCTTGTCCGCCAGCCCGAACGTCGTGGCCGCGAGGTCCGCGCGCGGCACGACGCGGCTGACCATGCCAAGCTCGTAGGCCCTGGCGGCGCTGAACCGATCCCCGGTGAACAACATCTCCTTGGCGAACCGCGGGCCGAGCACCCAGGGGTGGGCGAAGTACTCCACGCCGGGGATGCCCATCCGGACGACCGGATCGGCGAAGAACGCGTCGTCGGAGGCGACGATGAGGTCGCACACCCAGGCCAGCATCAACCCGCCGGCGATGCACGCGCCCTGCACCATCGCAATCGTCGGCTTGGGCAGGTCTCGCCAGCGCCGGCACATGCCCAGGTAGACCTCCATCTCCCTGGCGTACCGGTTGTCGGCGCCCTGCTTGTTCACGTGATCCCACCAGATCACGGCAGTGCGGTCGAAGGACGTGCCGATATCGCGCCCCGGCGTGCCGATGTCGTGCCCGGCGCAGAAGTGATCGCCCTCGCCGGCCAGCACGATGACCGCGATCTCGTCGTCGTTGACCGCGCGCTGGAACGCCGTGTCCAGCGCGTAGGTGACCGCCGAATTCTGCGCGTTACGGTAACGCGGCCGGTTCAGGGTGATCACCGCTGTGCGGCCGCGGGTGTCGTACCTGACGACGTCCTTCTCTTCAGGCTTCTCGTCCGGCTTCTGGTCCGGCCCTGAGCCGATCTCAGCGGGCTCGGTTGTCATCGGACTCCTCCCTGAGCTGCCGCTTGAGCACCTTGCCGGCCGCGTTGCGCGGCAGTTCAGCGCGGAACTCAACCTGCCGGGGCACCTTGAAGTTCGCCAGCCGCTCCCGGCAGTAGCCGATGACGTCCGCCGCGGTCAGCTCGTGGCCGGCGCGGGGAACGACGAGCGCCTTGCCGACCTCGCCGAGCCGCTCGTCGGGAACGCCGATGACCGCGGAGTCGGCGACTCCTGGCAGCCGGGCCAGCGCCTGCTCGACCTCGGCCGGGTAGACGTTGAACCCGCCGCAGATGTACATGTCCTTGAGCCGGTCGGTGATCGCCAGGTTGCCTTGTTCATCCATCGTGCCGATGTCTCCGGTGTGCAGCCAGCCCTGCTCGTCGATTGCCTCGCTGGTCGCGGCCGGGTCGTCGAGGTAACCGAGCATGACGTTCGGGCCGCGGAGCAGGATCTCGCCGGCGCCGGTCTCGTCCGGGCTGGCGACGCTGACCTCGAAACCGGCCGTGGCCCGGCCGGAGGTCGTCGCGACCAGCCGCGGGTCGTCGCCCGGCCGGCACATCGTCACGACCACCGCCTCGGTCAGGCCATAGGCGGTCAGGACGGTGTCGAAGCTCAGCTCGGACTGCATCCGTTCCACCAGCGCGACCGGGACCACGGCCGCCCCGGTCACCGCGAGCCGCAGGCTGGACAGGTCGAGCTTCGCGCGGTCGGGATGATCCAGGATGGTCTGGTAGATGGTCGGCGCTCCGGGCAGGACCGAAATGCGCTCGGCCTCGATGAGCTTCATGGCCTGCCGCGGGTCATAGACCAGTTGCGGCACGAGGGTCGCCCCGGTGAGCAGGCACACGAGGATGCCGGCCTTGTACCCGAAGCTGTGGAAGAACGGGTTCACCACCAGGTAACGGTCGGCGCTCGTCACCTCGGCGCACTCGGCCCACGCGCCGGCCACGCCCAGAGACTGCCGGTGCGCGCTCATCGTGCCCTTGCTGCGACCGGTGGTGCCAGAGGTGAACAGGATGTCGCTCACCTGATCGGGCTCGACCGCGGTGGCGCGCTTGACCGCGCCGTCCGTGCGGCCGCGCCCGAGCGCCTCGAACTCCGTCCATGCGAGCGACTCGGGCCCGGCGAGCGGCCCGGTTCGGCCGTTCGCTGAGGCGGCCGGGCTGGGCCC
>JASIBJ010000228.1 GCA_030045215.1 Streptosporangiaceae bacterium
GGCTGCTCGCGCCGTGGACGGCTTTTACCGTCGTCTACCTGGCGATATCGCTGTTCTCAAACTTTACCGGCCGGGACTTTGACCTGGCCGCGCATCGTGCCAAGGTGCATGCCTGGCGACCCCGAAGTTATCCGGATGTGGACATCTTCCTGCCGACCTGCGGAGAGCCACTGGAGTTGCTGCATAACACCTGGACATATGTCCATGAACTGCTCCGTGCCTATCCCGGTGACGCGGTCGCCTTCGTGCTTGATGACAAGGCCGACCCCGATGCTCGCGACCTGGCTCGCGACTTCGGATTCATGTATAAGGTTCGCGAGAATCGCGGCTGGATGAAGAAGTCCGGCAATCTGCGGTATGCCTTCGAACGCACCCGCGGTGAGTTCTTCGTGATTCTCGACGCCGACTTCGCGCCGCGAGCAGATTTCCTCGCCGAGACACTGCCGTACTTCGACGAGCCGAGTGTCGGAATCGTGCAGACGCCGCAGTTCTTCCGCTCCGACGCACGTCATACCTGGGTCGAGCGGGCGGCGGGGCCGATGCAGGAAGTGTTCTACCGGTCAATGCAGACATCGCGGGACTCCTTCGGCGCGGCGGTCTGCGTGGGATCGTGCGCCGTGTACCGGCGGGCGGCGATCCAGGCCGCGGGCGGCCCAGCGTTGATCGCCTATGCGGAGGACGTGCACACCGGGCTGGACGTGATCAGCCAGGGGTGGTCACTGAAGTACATCCCGGTGAACCTGGCGACTGGCTCATCTCCGGCATCGGTGGACGCGTTCGCCCACCAGCAGTACCGCTGGTGCCTGGGCAGCACCACCCCGCTCCGGCGGTTGCGGAGCCTGCCGATGCCGGTCAGGGCACGGGCCGCGTACTTCTCGGGGTTCTTGTACTACCTGTTCACGGCACTGCTGCTCTTCGTCGTGCCGCTAGTCGCTCTCGGGATGCTGGCCTTCATCCCGCAGGACATTGACTTGCAGGACTATCTCGTGCTGGCGCCGGCGGTCCTCAACGGGCTCGTGCTCTACCCGGTGTGGCACAGATCCAACTTTGGCCCGGCGACCTGGGCCTTGGAGTTCGTTCGTTCCTGGTCGCACGCGCTGGCGATCTGGGACTACTTTCGCGGCAAGGTCATGGCGTGGCAGCCGACCGGGAGCACCGTGTCTCCGGTTCGACGGCTCTGGGTGGCACTGATCGTGTGGAACTGCGGTACCGGGATGGCCTGGGTTGCCGCTGCGGTGATACGCACCTGGCAGTTCCGCAGTGACAGGTTCCTCGTCGTCTTCTTGTTCGGCCTCTTCTATGTGGCGCCAGTGGCGTGGACCTTGTGGGACCGGAGAGTGAACGAGAGATGAGCAGGCCGTCGAAGACCTGGTTGACAGTCGCCGCTACGGTCTCCATCGTGATCGTGGCCGCGGCGATCGCCATGGCCAGCATCAAGTACCACTACCGGGTCGTCGCAGCGAGCGCGGCCGCATCCGACCACACTGCCGACGGCACGGCGACCCTCGCGGTGCCGAGGTTTGTACATGCGAGCCTGCCGAGTAAGGGCTTCCGCTACCTCGGTGTCTATGAAGGCAGCAGCACCTCGCCCAGCCAGTACGCGCAGGTCGAAGAGTTCGCTCAGGCAGTCGGCCGGCAGCCCAACATCGTCATGTCCTACAGCAGCTGGGGCGAGCCTTTCAGCATTTCCTTTGCCGAGACCGCGCGGCAGCATGGCGCAACCCTGCTCATTGACCTTGACCCGACGAGCGCCTCCTGCAGCTCTATCGCGGCTGGCCAGCAGGACGCTTTCCTTGAGTCCTACGCCGAGTCGGTCAAGGCCTTCGGGCACCCTGTGATCATCAGTTTTGGGCACGAGATGAACGGCACCTGGTATCCATGGGGATGGACGCAGACCAAGCCCGCGGTATTCGTCCGGGCCTGGCGGCACGTCGTCGACGTGTTCCGCCGGAACGGTGCTGACAACGTCACGTGGCTGTGGACGATTAACTCGGTCGCCTCTTACGAGGGACCGATCGGCGACTACTGGCCGGGCGCCAGTTACGTGACCTGGGTGGCATTCGACGCGTACTACTATTCGCCGGATGACGACTTCAGCGGAGTGTTCGGACCTTCGATAGCCGCACTCCGCCGGCTCACCACTAAGCCCATCCTGATCGGCGAAACGGCCGTCGGCCAGGTCGCCGGCCAGGCGTCGAAGATTCCCGGCCTGTTCGCGGGCGTCAGAAGTGCCGGCCTGCTCGGGTTCGTCTGGTACGACCAAGCGCAAGATGATGGTCCCTACCACCAGGACTGGCGGCTGGAGGGCGATCCCAACGCCGTCGCCGCATTCCGCGCCGCAGCCGCCGCTTACCTCGGGACCAGGCCTGCCGTGGTTCTGCCACTTTCCGCTCGGCAGCGGTGACGCCCATGGGGCAGGGCTGCTCGAACTACGGCCGGGGTGACGACGGCACCGGTCGCGCACTTCACGCCAAGGAGCGCGACCGATAGGCCAACCAGGCCGTTCCACTTCGCGCCCAGGACCACCGCCGCTACCTCCATGATCGCTGCCACTGTCATGACGGCGGCAGCCTGCGACATCTTGCCGGTCGCGCGGGATACGGCGATGTAATGGGTGCGCGGCACCGTCGGGACGTACGCGATGGCGAGCAACGAAAGCGGCAGCGCCGCCTCGCGGACGTAGCCAGGACCAAAAATGCCGAGCGCCAGATGCCCCCAGAAGACTAGAGCGGCTATGCCAGGCAGGCCTGCCAAGAGCGATACCGCGAGCGTGAAGCGGAGCTTCCTGGCCAGCGCCTGCGTGCTGCCTGATGCCACGGCAAAGAGGACCGTAGACAGATCGGTCGGGATGAGGAAGAACATGCTGGCCATCATCCAGGCGGCGTAAAACGCACCGTTGGCCGCCGGCGAGACGAGCACGGTTACCAGGATCGGGGTCAGCAGTGTCGGTGTCGTGAGAGCCAGGCCAAGCCAGTTATAAGCGATAACTGTCCTGCGCATGCCACCCAGTCCGCCCCAGTCGGGCAGGCGGACGACCGTGGTGCCGGTCCGTCGCAGCCAGATTGCCAGGGGTATGACCGATATAACCGTGCCCGCAACCCACGACAGCGCAATGCCATTGCCGAATTGGTCGTGCAGAACATATGCGGCCGCGGGCAGGACAAGGACTTTCGCTGCCGCCAGGAAGACATTACGTGACAGCTGCAGCCCGCCGCGCAGTAAGGCGATCGACGCCTGGTCAAATACGAACGTGGCGGCAGTCAGTACCACGCCTGCAACCAGAACAACCGCGCCGATCAGCGAGCCAGACGAATTTCGGAGGCTCGCGCTCACGTGCGGCGCCGCCAGCACGAAGGTGACGCCTATGAGCAACGATCCGAGGCCTGAGGTGAGCATCGCGGCTGCGACGAGATTGGCGCGTGCGGCCCGCTTGGGGAGTTCAGCAATCAGGAGGGTCCCAAGGCCGAACATCCCGATCGTTCCCAGGAACGTCATGGCGGAGGTGGTGGCGGCACCGTAGCCGACCGCGGTCTGACTGAACAAGTGCGCGGCGACTGACCAGAATGCGAACCCCAGCAATGCCGACACGGCGGCGGCAGCGATCAGGGAACCCGCGTTGCTGAGGATCTCGCTGTGCTGTCGCCATGCCGGGGCAGCAGGTTCTCGTGCGGTGCGCGCAGGCGACACCGGTTCGGCGGGCGCCTTCATGGTCCTTGCGCTAGTCACAGCACACGAGCCCACGAGCGACTGGGCACGACGAGCGGTTAGAAGCCGTCTGGCGCATACGGATCGCCCCCCACGGAACCAATGTGCCGGCGAATGGCCCGCCAGGCCCACCGCTTCATTTCGGCAGACGATCGGGCGATGCGAGTCGAGGAGCCCGCAAGCAGCCGGGTGAATTCGTCCATGCCCATTCCGCCGGTTACGGTCAGTCGTGGCAGCGCCAGGATGTCAGCACTAGCTGCGGCCGCTGATTCGCCCACCGCGCAGGCGTAGGAGTATGCCGCGGCGTCCACGCTGGATCGAACCTGCCGCTGCCAGTAACCGAACGGGTAAGCGAAGCCCTGGACAGGACGGCCCAGGTTGTCTTCGAGCAGCTCGCGAGAGCGCTGTACCTCATCACGGACGACCGGAGGCGGAACGCGGTCGAGTTGAGGGTGAGTGTGGCTATGCGACCCGACCTCGATTCCCGCCGAAGCAACGTCACGCAGCGCGCACCACGAGAGGATGGGGCGCTGGTCCTCGTCACAGTCGCGGAGCCAGGATGCGGTGCGTCCCACATACGCGGTGGGGACGTAGAGCGTGGCCGGGAATCGGTGCGCCAGAAGGATCGGCATCACTACTGATTCAAAGTCACTAAAGCCGTCGTCGAAAGTAAGCACGACGGGTCGGCCCATCAGGTCGGCAACGCCACGCTTCCGGGCAAAATCGAGCGCGGTGATGGGCTGATACCCCTCGGCGGCAAGATGGTCCATCTGAGCGGCGAAGTCCGCTGGTCGGACCACGAAGCGCGCAAAGCGCGAGGCGGCGGTGCCGGCAATGCTGTGGTACATGAGTATCGGCACATGACGCGCTCTAATTCCGCCGCCGCCGCCGACTCCACTTGCTGCTGTTCCAGGCGTACTGAGCGTTGGCGGATACATTTCTGAGAATGCCTCTCAAGTAAGCGGCGGGTCCGGCAAGCAAGCCGATGCCCCGCCCAGAAGCTAGCCCCGGCGCGAGGCTGGCCGAAGAGCAGACCGCCGGCGAGCGTCCGGCGCTCAGGAAGCCGATAGCGTCAGGGAGAAGCCTCACCAACCCCATGAGCACCCAGGGGCGGCGGCGCAGCAGAGCGGCGTAATAAGCGCTCAGGCCGACCTCATATCCGTGTATCTGCCTGATCAGTCTCCGGAGGCCGCGGTAATGATAGTGCCGCACAAATGCGGCCGGCTCATACGCGATCTTGTGGCCAGTGAGCATGGCGAGCGTGAGCGCCAGGGTGTCCTCGGCTCCCCTGGCCGGAGTTCCGGCGCCGAGAGCGGTATCGAAACCACCGATCTTCGTGAGCGTCTCTCGCCGGAATGCCATGTTGCCTCCGGCACCGAACGGCGGCCTCGGGTACAGCGGGCTTTGCGGTCCGTGGCGCGAGAAGATGGCGGGCTTGAAGCCGCGGTTCTTAATGTGCCCGCCAAGCTCCTGGAACAGGACCTGCGCCTCAGTGTCCAGGCTGGCCGGCAGGATTAGCCCGGTTACGCAGCCGACATCACTGCCGCGGGCGAAGCCGCCCGCCAGGGCGGCCAGCCAGAAGACGTCGGGCTCCTCGTCGTCATCGAGGAATGCGATGACGTCGCCGGAGGCGGCTGATACCCCCCGGTTGCGCGAGCGGGACAGACCGGCCCGCGGCTCGGCGACATAGCTGTACCGGGGATCGCTGAGCGCCGCGACACATTCCCGCACTGCGTCTGTTGCCGGGCAGTTGTCAACGACGATGACCTCGAACGCGGGGTATTGCTGCTTCCGGAGCTGCTGCAGGCAGACCCGCAGCTGATCTGGCCGGTTGTAGGTGCAGATGACAACGCTGATGAAAGGAGGCGCGGCGAGGACGTGGGATCGGGCCTGCAGGAACGGCCAGGTTTCAGGGTCCACCTCGAGGCCGCCGCTGCCCAAGCCTTGTGGTGCTGGCAGGTGAGCGGCAGCGAACCGCTCGGCAATGGGATCGCCGAGCTCTTGCCAGAGGATCTCGCCGAGGTCTGCGGGGCTCAGGTCGCGGGACTCCACCTCGACTGTGCAGGTTCCGATCGGCTCAGTAAGCAGGCGCGCAAGTACCCACAGCCGCTGATGTCTGCCGTCGCTGCTAATCCCGGGTAGCGGCCGGCAAATCTCAACCTCGATGATCTTCATCGGGACTAGGCCGGCGGGGCGCGTACGTGGCTCAGGTCCCGCCACGACGAATGACGCGGTCAACGTGGCTGCCTCGACGGCACCGCCGCGGCGAACTCACGCGGTGTGTCCGTGCTCAGCCGGAAGCGCTCGTAAGCGGCACGGCCCGAGGTGCGCTGGCGGGCTGCTGCGTCTCGCGCAGCAGAGCGGATGCCTGCGGGGAGGAACCAGGCCAGCAAGATCGCCTGACGCAGACGACTGGCTGCGTCGTGATCGGCCAGTGAAACCACCTGGCACGCCCCTGGGAAGAGCGCACTCAAACCTGCGAATTTGGCATCGTAGTAGCGCGATTTGCTCAGGCATACGGCGGGAACGCCTTGCGCAAGCCCGTAGACGGCAGCGTGATAGCTGCCGGTAACGACGACACGGCAGCGCGCCGCCGCCGACATCAGTTTGGTCGGCGACGATAGGTCGCGCAGCACCACATCGACGCCCGTTTGCCCGCGTTCTAGGCACCCGCTGATAACAGCGAGGTCAGAGGTGTTCGTATAGCGAGAAACAGGGAGACCGATGATAGGCGCCCGGAGTTCGCGAGCGGCGGCGACAACGCACGTGCCAACGGTGACCGAGGCTTCCCGGTCGATGCCTGAGTAGTCAGCGGCGCGAATGTTGAAGCCCAGCGCACTGGCTTCCTTGGGCGCGGTGTCGGGGATGACCTCGATGGCGTCATCTCCGGTCACCGTGATGACATCGCGTCGCGCTCCGCAGGCCAGCGCCAGCCCTAGGCTGGTCACCTCTTCGCGCAGGCCAAGCGCGGCCAGTCGGGGCAGGGTCCGGCAAGCGATCGCCCGCAGCGCACGGCCGTGCAAGGGTCCGATTCCCTGCCCGAACATCGCTGTCGGTTTGCCCAGGGCCTGAGCCGAGGACAGCAAGCTCAGCACTCCGGCGGCGTGCCACCACCAGGTGTCAGTGAGGTAACCGCCGCCGGCTGCCACCACGACGTCGGCCCAGCGCACGGCTTCAATGGCTGTGCGCGGCCATCCGTCCCTGCGATCGTCCCGGCCTAGCCGGTCGCAGAGCGGAGGTCCAGCGATCCTCCACAGTTGTTCCGACGCGAGCCGTACCTTGCGCGGGAAGGCCTGGACATACGGGGCGTCCGCGAACGTCCGCCCGATCGGCGCAGTGCCCGGACAGTACTGCTCGAGGCGCCTGGGCGCGTGGGCGATGACCTTGATCTCGGCGTCAGGCCACTGCCGAAGTAGCCGCGTGATGCACCCTTGCAGCATTGCGACGCCGCCGAGATTCAGGAGGTCGTAACCATCGTGGTCAACCAGAATGCGCACTAGAAGCTCCTGCCGGTGACATGAGTCTTGAGTCTGCGCAATGTGCCACGGGCGTAGGAATGGTCAAGGTAGTCGATATCGCGTCGAATTCGCTGCGCGACTGGGCTCGCCTCAGTGTTGTCGTCGGCCACGTTGGCCAGGGCTCTGCGTAGTGCCTGCTGCAGCTCGGGCGCCAGGTTACGTGCGCGTAGTGCGGCGAGATTCTCGCGATGAAATACCGCCTGGTCATAACCTTCTATAGGTATTGTGGCGAGGCGCTTCGGATCGATCTCAGCCGGAAAAGTCTCGGCCCGGTCAAGGACGCCGGCGGCCTGGAGGCTGACCATCGTGCGCAGGCACTTCTCGCACTCGCCACAATTGTAGCTGCCATTATTGTTCGTGTAGCAGACTCGCAGATACTTCAGCGCCAGCGGGGATCGCGCAATCTGGCGATCAATCTTCTCCATTCGTGATGCTTCCCAGCCATCGTGGACGAAGCTGAGGGCCTCCGTGCTCCAGAGTTGATCAATGGTCAGATGTGACCCGCGGCGAGCCTGGTGCTCCGCGTCTGCGGAGGATGCGATGTAGACCCGGCTGATTCCGCGGCGCAAGCACATAGCGGCGCCGGCGAGACCGCCGCCGTGGCTATATGTCCATGACAGTATCGGGTCAGTCAGCGATCGCACATTGCTGTCAATCTCGATCAGCGTTATCTGCTCTTCCTTGGCGATCTGCTGGACGTTATGAACGGTCGCCTGCCACAGCCGGGTATTGCGGCGATCTATGTCATAGCCTTTCGCCAGCATCAGGTGCGTAATCGGCTGCGGGTCGCTCCTATGTCTTAGATACGTGTAGAAGGAGTCCACGCCACCGGAGAAAAATGCTCCGGTGGCGCCGGGCGCGACGGGGTCTGGGACGAGCTCATCAGCTATCACTCGGATGGGCTTGAGCCCGACGTCCCAGCCTGCAACAGTCCGGACTATCTCCGTCATGCCAGCATGCAGCCGGGCCGAGATCCGCTCCTGCACCACCAGGTCCTCGCCCAGCCTCATGGCGGGCAGAAGGAGTGCGGCGGCGAAGGGGCTGGCGTCTGCGACGAGGAAATCAGAGAAGCTTCTCGGCACCATGAAGTTCAGGACATCAAGCCCGAACCGTCGAACCTTGCATCGGGCCGAGAGAATTACCTGGTCGTCAGTTTTGTGCTGGCGCACATCGAGGACTCTCATGCCGAGCGCGATCCTGAGAGCGGCGCACGCGACGTGCCCAGGCATGCAGGTGAACAGGAGGCTGCCCGGTGCGCGTCGCGGCGGCCGGGCCGCTCATTGAATGGACGCCCAACGACGAACGAACCTCGAGATTGCACAAGCAGAATTCCACGCTGCGTCGGCCGCCAGTCAATCGCCCGACGCGCAGCAAACGCCTAGAGATTACTTAATCTTGACTTCTGCCAGGAGCCAGTCAAAGGTGCGAAGCTTCCCGAGTGCAATGCGGTGATAAAGGTAGCCAATCTCCCTGAATCATTGATTACCTTATACTTGGGACTCAAATATATTTGGACCTGTGGCTGGCAGCCCGGCGGTCGCTCGGCGTTAGAGAACGAGGCCGGTGCGGATTGCTGGCTGAGACCACAGGTCAGAGTGGTGCCGAATGTCCCGACTGGGAGGGACTTTCGCGCCTGCCCCATGTTCTGTGTGTGATGCAGTGTGGACGGCGAGGAGGCAAGGCAATGCTTCTTAACGTCTTCCATGACAGGCCGCATGACACTGGCCTGGACAGCCGTGCGCGCGCTAGGTCGGCAAGCATCCGGCGCTGGGCGTGGGCAAGCATCGCGGCCCAGCTGCTCTTCGTCGCGAGCTGGCTCGTTGCCGCGGCCTGGCAGGGGCCGCGCTACAGCATCCTTGCTCATTCCATCAGCGACATGTACGCGGTCACGGCGCCAGACGGGGCTTTCCTGGTGATCATGCTGACGATCTGCGGCGCTGCGACGATGTGGTTCGCGCTCCGTTCTGTCTGGCCCGTGCTGCGCCCCGGCGGCTGGACCGCGGCAGTGGGTTCCGCACTGCTTGCACTGTCCGTCCTCGGTCTCGGTGACCTGCTGAGTCCCTTCGAGCGGCTGGCCTGCCGGGCAGCCGATCCGGGTTGCACCACTGCCAGGGCGATCTCGAATTCTGGCGGGAAGCTGGATGACAGCCTCACCTCGATCGGCGTACTGCTGTTCGTCCTGGCGGGCTTCTTCCTCGCCGCCGCTATGCGGCGCACACCCGGCTGGCAGGCATGGGCATGGCCCGCCCGCTGCACGGCGATCCTGATCTTCGGATTGATCATTGCCGACGCCCAGTTCGGCAGCACGGCTCCTCTGGTGGGTTCCGGGCTGAGTGGCCTGTTCGAGCGTCTGCTCGCCGCTGCCGCTGCCGCTGCGGTCGCGGCACTCGCCATCGGCATCTTGCGACTGAACAGTCGCTCTTTCAGCAGGTCAGAAAGCTAACCAAAGTGCCCGGCATCTGCACGGTTCGGCGCTGCGCCACCGCGCCGTTCGGGCGAACATCGGGCAGACCCCAGAACCGGATACCCAGGACAGTCCGGACTGCTCCGCATGAGAATGCGCTCTTCTGCAGTGAACCAGAGACCCGCTCGGGGCTGCTGTTGGCGATGGAGAAGGACTGGGCCAGCTCAGCGGCGCAGAACCAGTGGATCTGCTCGCTAATCGCGCGGCTGACGTGCGGATACTACGATCTATGACCAGTGGAAGGTGTTGGGTTCGAACCAACGTAGGCTGAGCCGACGGTTTTACAGACCCCCGGCTCAACAGCCCTGACGCGCGCAGACTCCAGCGCGCAGCGCTGTTTCGGCACGCATTTGACATGATCAAGCTGCTTCCTGGCCGACTCTGGTCTGCCTGGCGTTTTGGCCGCTGTAATGCAATGTAATACACTTGGGTTGTGGACGTCGCCATGGAGTCACCGGGGCGACTACATGGCGGAGCGCCACGGCGTCACTGGCGAGCAGGCGGACGAGGCACTGGCCGATCCTGATGCGCTGGTCTTCGACCCGGACTACGCCAGCCAGTCCGGGTGCAGCGTGCGCACGATCGGCTGGTCGAGCACCGCTGGCCAGTTACTGACGGTCATTACCGTGACCGAGGACGGCGTGACCTACGGCGTCAACGGCTGGCCAGCCAACGACATCGATGCCCGCCACTACCGGGACGCCGGCCCAGCCGAGCAGCGAGGAGACAGCGATGACACGTAACGATCACGCCGAGCTTCGCCGGCTGCTCGACGAGGAGGCCGAGCATGCCGAGGCCACCAAGGACGACCCGATTCCGGCCAGTGCGCTGACCCGTTCCAAGCGCCCGAACCGCGGCAAGTCGGTGATGTTCTCGCTACGGCTCGACCCAGATGAGCTTGCCGCAGTGCAGGCGCTGGCCGAGGATCAGGGCGTGCCGGCCTCGACACTGGTCCGCGGCTGGATCATTCGCCAACTCGCAGCCGAGCACGCTGGTGCCACCGATACCGCTGCCTTGCTGGACCGGCTTGAGACGGACGTGCGCGTGCTGCGCAAGCTCGTCGCTTCCTGACCTGTGCGGCCACACGAGTACCGCTACGCAGGGATTTTTAAGTTCAGCCTCGGCCTCGTCCCGAGCGTGTCGGGCCAACTTGATCCGCTCCAGAACCTGTTGGACCGATTCGCCAGAAAGTTGCGGCACGCCGCTCGCTCGGTCGGATACCGCATCGCGCCGCGGAGCCGCGCGCAGTTGCCTGCCTGTCTGACGCGCCCTACGCCTGGCCTGTCCCATGCCTCAAGCATGCGGCTAGGACGACCCTTGCGCGGTCGTGTGCGAGCGGAACGGCCCGCGCGGCTTGTGATGCGGAGCATCGGCCCGAGGTGGCGACCTGACCGTGAGCTCGCGCGGTGAGTGGCTTATCGGGCAGCGAGCGGGCACGGCCCGTTGCTAGTCTCCGCTCGATGACGATCGAGGTCGTGGACTACGACGACGCGTGGCCGCGCAACGCCGACGCGGCCTGCGCCGAGTTGCGAGACAGCCTGCCGGGACTATTCACCGAGATCGAGCACATCGGCAGTACGTCGGTTCCGGGGCTGGTGGCAAAACCGATCATTGACCTGATGGCGGCAGCTGAAGACCTGACCCAGGTGGCCGCCCAGGACGGGGCGCTGCGGCTTATCGGCTATCAGCGGCATGACACCGGAATGCCGAGCCGGTTGTTCTACCGCCGCGATGAAAACGGACGGCGGGCCTACCACCTGCACGTCGTCCCGGCTACGACCTGGGCAACCCGGAATGAGCTGCTACTCCGCGATTACCTGCGCGCCCACCCGGTCGACGCTCAGCGGTACGGTGCGCTGAAACGTGAGCTTGCCGTCCGCCACGAGGCGTCGGCCGAATACACGCGCGCCAAGACAGACCTGATCCAGGAACTGACCGACCGGGCCAGAGCCGCCCGCGGCCTGCCCGCAGTTCCGGTGTGGGAAGAGTGATCGGCCCGTCAGGTTCTGGTTCGTGATCTGGGAGGCGAGAGTGGATGTGTTTCATCCTGGCGACACGATCGTGCAGCGCGGTCTGCACGCGGACGGCCGGATCGCTTCAGCTGACAGCGTGCGGGTCATAAGCGACGACGATCGCGGCCTGCTGACATGGCTGACTCGCGGCTCGCAGGTGATCCGCCGCGCGAACCTTGCTGGAAATTCGGTACGGAGACTGCCGCTCGGCAAGCAGCTGCGCGTGCCGAAAATCCACGTGCTCTCCTCCTCGACCGATCGTGACGTGCTGTGGCTGACCCCGCCACAATCTCCCTCCGCCGTCGCCGGGAGCTTTGACGACGGCGAATTCGAAAGCTGGTACATCAACTTGCAGTCTCTCGCCAGGCGCTGGTGGGGCGGCATCGACATCCACGACGAAGCGCTTGACGTGCTCGCCACTGCCGACCGGACGTGGCAGTGGAAGGACGAAGACGAGTTCGCCGAGCGGACCGGCCATCCGCTGTTCTGGGACCAGGCCGCCGCGTCTGTCATTCACAGCGAAGCCAGCCGACTCATCGGCCTCGCTGAAGCAGCCCAGTTTCC
>JASIBJ010000025.1 GCA_030045215.1 Streptosporangiaceae bacterium
GCGATCCTGTCGCTGGCGCTTTCTCCGCTGCGGGCAGTGCCGGGCCTACCCAGCGCGGCCACGCGATGCGCAGCTTCCGGTACGGGCCGGGTGCCTGCAAGGTCGACTGGGCGCTCGACGGCTCTGTTCCCTGGCCGAACGAGGCGTGTCGGCAGACGGTCACCGTGCACGCGGGCTTCACCATCGGCGAGGGTCGCCCGCAGACCCCGCCCGGCGGCGGCGTGCACGGGATGTGCGGCCTCTGGGCGGCCAGGAGGCACTGCGCGACCTGCGCCAGCACGGGAAGTGACTCAGCTCTCGGCTCACTCCGCGGTAGACGAGTACCGGCGCAACCCAGCGCCGGTCAGGGTGCGACCGCGATGCCGACGGGCAGCCCGTAGGGGATCCGGATGGGCTTGCCGGGCGTGTTCGTGGCAGTGGTGATCGGTACGATCATGTCCTGGGTGGCGGCGTAGAGGATCTTCCCGTCCGGGGTCAGCGCCATTTCGATTGAGAAGCCCTTGACAAAGAGGTCCCTGATCGAGATGTCGACGTGGATCGGCCTGCCGGGGGTGTTGGTGGCGGTGCTGATCGGGACGACAGTGTCCGTGCCGGAGACGTAGGCGGTCTTCCCGTCCGGAGTGAAGATGATCGCGGGCGAAATGCCGCCGGGGCCGACGTGGATGGGCTTACCTGGGGTGTTGGTGGCCGTGTTGATCGGGATGACCGAGTCATCGGTGGCGACGTAGGCGATCTTGCCGTTCGGGGTGATCGCAATACTGTCCACGACGTTGCCGATGCGGATGGGCGTGCCGGCGGTGTTGGTGGCGGTGCTGATCGGGACGACGGTGCCCGCGCCGTTCTGAAAGCCGGAGACGTAGACGGTCTTACCATCCGGGGTGATCGCGATCACGGGAAGAAGGCCGTCGGAGCCGATGCGGATCGGTCTGCCGAGGGTGTCGGTGGCCGTAGTGATCGGGGTGACCGTGTCGCCGGTGGTGAGGGCGTAGGCGGTCTTCCCGTCCGGTGTGAACGCGATCACGCCGGGAGATTCGCCGAAGCTGATCTGGAACGGCTGGCCGGGTGTGTTCGTGGCAATGCCGATCGGGACGACCGTGTCGGAGAATGAGCCCGTAACGTAGGCGGTCTTCCCGTCCGGGTTCATCGCGATCTCGGCGGGGTCGACGCCGCGGATCTGGATCGGCCTGCCCGTCTTGCCGGTGGCCGTGCTGATGGGGACGACCGTCTGACCGCGGGTGACGTAGACGGTCTTATCATCCGGGGTGATCGCCATGGCGGCGGAGTTGACGCGGCCGAGCCGGATCGGCGCGCCCGGCAGGTTGGTGGCCGTGCTGATGGTGACCACCGCGGACTCATCGGCGCCCCGGCCAGGTGTCAGGTACTCGGCGTAGACGGTCGAAGCCGCCGGCCCCTGCCCGGCCGGCCCGGAGTCATGGAATGCGCCGGAGACAGCCGCGGCGCCGGCCACCACGGCGGCGACGGCGGCGGCAGCGGCCAACGGCGACACCCAGCCCGGCCAGCGCCGGCCAGGCCTGGCACGGGCGGTCACCCAGCTGGCTCGTGCGCGCTCCCGTGGCCACGAGCGGATGACTGGCCGGTTCCTGCGGTCAGCTCGTCGGATGACATCGGCCACCGGCAGCGGGCGCGCCTGGCGGGCGCCGTCTTCGGCCAGCAGCTCCAGTTTGTCGTTCAGATCCGGCACCGGAGTACCTCCCAGTCAGCTTTCGTTTACCGGCGCGCCCGCTTCTCGCAAGTAGGGCGAGAGCGTGGCCCGGCCGCGAGCCAGCCGCGCCTTGACCGTCCCCGGCCGCGTACTGGTCTCGACCGCGATCTGCTCCACGGTCAGATCAACCAGGTGATAGAGCACCAGCGCGCGCCGCTGCTCGGCGGGCACCTTGCGCAGGGCCTCGACGAACGCCACGTGGTCAGGGCCGGGCCCGGCGACGCTCTCGGGCCGGGCCGCAAGCAGCATCAGCCGGAAACCCTCCTGGGCACGCCGCCACCGGGAGACCGCGATCCGCCAGGACGTAACCCTGACCCAGCCCTCGGCCCCCCGGTCGGCGTTGATCTGGTCTCGGTGAAGCCAGGCCCGCACAAATGCCTCCTGCACGGCGTCCTGAGCCTCGGCCAGATCACCGGTCATGGCGTACAGCTGACCCACCAGCCGCGGGAAGCTTACGGCGTAGAAGCTGGTGAACTCGTCGCGATCCATCGCGCCTCTGCCTCCCGCACTTGCTAGCGTCGCGGACCGGTGCTGGGCCGTCATGCTAGGAATACCGCCAGGGTCGGCAGCTGGTTGCATTCCAATCGGCAGTCATCGCGCTGTCCGCACCGTGGACGGCCGCCGCCTGGGCCTGTGCCTGCAGCGCTGGCAGGACCGTGGGGGTGTGCGGCGGCCCTGCATCCGTCGCTTCTGCTGAACCAGTGATGGCAGAGCGGTTTGCGCCAGGGAAATTGGTCTGGGTTCCTGCCACCCCATTGGATCGGAGACGCCCTCCGTTCGCACCTAGGTTTGCCGGTATAGCTAGGGCAATCAGCCCGCCAGGGAACGTGGCCGATCTCTTCAAGACCACCGGACCTGACTGCTGGTGGGATGGCTTCGTGGCTACTGCAATGAGGTAATTCGTTAGGAGAGGTAGATGCGATCGCCGCTGCGTCGTCTGTTCAACCCGGTCCCGCGGCGCCGGAGGGGTGGAGCCCGGCCCGACCCGTACTTCGCCGACCCGGCCGTGGTCGAAGACGACTACATCCGGCTCAGCAGAGTCGGCTGAGCCTGCTGGCTGGGCTCGGGTCCAGATGGTCTCGATGGGCGTGAAGTGGCTGTGCCTACTTCGCGCCCATCGCCGCCCGTCGGCGCTGCGCTACATCCAGTCGGCGTAGCGGGGCCAGGCAAGCAGGGTGTCCACCACCTCCGGTGGTGCGTCGCCGTCGGCAGTGGCCGAGAGAGTGAACCGGCCGCGATAGAACAGCAGCGGATCGCCGGCGACCGAATCGCCGATGTCGGTGACCCGCGCGATCACCACGAAGTGGTCGCCAGCCTCGTGTACCGTCTCGACAGCGCAGGTCGCCCAGGTCAGCGCCCCGTGCAAGAGCGGCGCGCCGTTGGGCGCGGCGGTCCAGCTCACCCCGGCGAACTTGTCCGCGGAGCTGACCCCGAACCTTCTCGCCAGGTCGCGCTGCTCGGCCGACAGGACGTTTATGCCGAGTTCGCCGATCCTCGCGATCCGCGGCCAGGTCCCAGAGGTCTTGCTCGGACAGAAGAGCACCAGCGGCGGCTCAAGCGACAGGGCCGCGAACGCCTGGCAGGCGAACCCGACCGGTTCGCCCTCGTGCATGCCAGTAATCACGGTCACGCCGGTGGCGAAATGCCCGAGTGACTGACGAAAGCGCTGCGGCTCGGGCGGAAAGGACTGCAGGTCCATGGGACTAGTCTCCCTCCGCTCTTGCCGCCCGGCGCGCGCCGGTACCGGGCAAGGCTTCCGCGCCTCGGTCAGTGCGCGGCGCCCGAGCTGAAGACATGCCCCCAGAGGCTAATGGCGGTCGACTCGCGGCTCACCCACGTGCTGTCGTCCACCATCTGGCCGTCGGTGCCGTACTCGATGTCGAACCCGCCGGGCGTCTGCACGTAAAACGACACCATCAGGTCATTCGCGTGCCGGCCGAGGGTCGAACTGATCGTCGCCTTGCGGCGGATGCACCGGTCAAGCGCGCGGCCGACGTCGTCGAGCGTGGCGACCTCGATCATCAGATGCACGATCCCGGCCGCCGGGTCCATCGGCGCGAGGGCCAGCGAGTGATGGCGCGGGCAGCAGCCAAGGAACCGCATCCACACCTGCCCGCCCGGGCGGCCGAAGAACTCGCCCGGCATCCGCATCGAGTCCCGGAGCCGGAAGCCGAGCAGGTCGGTGTAGAACGACAGCGTGTCCTCGTCCGCGGCGGCGGGCAGCACCACGTGCCCCATGCCCTGGTCGCCGGTCACGAACCGGTTGCCGTAAGGGCTGATCGAGGGCCGGTTGTCGAGTACGGCGCCGCAGAAGATCTCCAGCGCGTTGCCCGACGGATCCTCCGCGTGCAGCAACTGGCCGACGCGGCGATCGGCCAGCACGGCGGCGTCACCCGCCTTCACCGGCACGTCGGCGGCGGCCAGGATGTGCGCGACCTCGGTCAGCGTGCCGGCGTCGGCTACCTCCCAGCCGCAGGCCTGCAGCCGGTCGTGCTCGCCCGGCACGATGATCAGCCGGGCCGGGAAGTCGTCCATCCGCAGGTAGACCGCGGAGGCGTCCGGTCCGCGGCCCTCGGTCAGCCCGAGCACCTTCGTGCCGAACTCGCGCCACGCCCCGGTGTCGGTGGCCTCGATCCGCAGGTAGCCGAGCGAGCTGATCAAGCCGGTCATGCGCCACCTCCCGAGAGGAACCGCAGCGACAGCTCGTTGAACTCGGCGAACTTCTCCAGCTGCGCCCAGTGGCCGCAGCCGCCGAAGACATGCAGCTGCGCGCGCCGCAATTGCTTGAGCGCGATCAACGCGCCGTCGAGGGGGTTGACTCGGTCCTCGCGGCCCCAGATCAGGAGGACGTCATGCTTCACGCGGTGCGCCTCGCGCCAGAGCATGCCGTCCTCGGCGTGCTCGCCGAAGAACGACCCGCCCATCGCGACCATCCCGGCCACCGCTTCGGGCGTGCTGGCGGCCGCATACCGCTCGTCGATCAGCTCCTCAGTAATGAGCCGCTGGTCGTAGACCATGATTCGCAGGAACGCCTCCATCTTGGCCCGGCTCGGTCCGGGCGGCGCGCCGAACTCCATCAACCGCCTGACGCCCTCGGTCGGGTCAGGCGCGAGCACATTGAGGGTCAGGCCACCCGGTCCCATCAGCACCAGCCGCCCGGCGCGCTTCGGGTAGTCCAGGGCGAACCGCAGGGCGGTGCCGCCGCCGAGCGAGTTACCGATCAGGTGCACCTTGTCGATGCGGAGATGGTCGAGCAGCCCGGCCAGCGCCTGGGCCGCGATCGTGAAGAAGTGGGCGTCGAGCGGCCTGGCCGCGGACTTCCCGTAGCCGGGCAGGTCCATCAGCACGGTGCGATAGGCCGCCGCGATCACCGGCATGTTGCGGCCGAAGTTGCTCCAGGCCGACGCGCCGGGCCCGCCGCCGTGCAGCAGCACCACGGTGCCGGCGTCCCCTGGTCCCGTGCCGGCCTC
>JASIBJ010000229.1 GCA_030045215.1 Streptosporangiaceae bacterium
TGCTCCAGGCTGAGATAGCTGGCATAGCCAGCGCTGTCGGACAGTTGAGAAGGATCGGTGATGCGCTGCAGCACGTCCATGTACTGCCAGGCACCCCGCTTCTGCAGGATCGCCGCGGCCAGGCCACGGTACTCGCGAGCGAGCTCGGCCGCCTTCTGGCCGGGCTCAGGCTCCTCAACCAGGGTCCCCTCGACCCACAGCGCCGAGCCGGGACCGACGGTCCCGGTGCCGATCTTTACCCTGGCAACTCCGCGGACGACGGCCGCACGCTCGCCGCTTGGCAGCCTGCCGACCTGCTCGATCGTGGCCAGCGTGCCGATCGGCGCGTACTTGCCGTCAGGCCGCGGGACCAGCAGGACCTGGGCTTCAGCGTCACCCTCGGCCTGCTTGGCGGCCAGCTGGGCGGCCTCGATCGCGGTGCGCGGCTCGGTCGCGGAGATGTCCAGGGGCACCACCATGCTGGGCAGCACTACCGCATCTTCGAGCGGCAGTACGGGCAGCGAAAGCGTCTTGGCCATCAAAGTCCACTTCCCTTGCGTCTATGCTTACGCAATTACAAGTGCTATAAGCGGAGGGGGGCTTCGTTTGTTCCTGTCCTCGTTCGCCTTGGGCGTACGAAGCCCGCGTGGGTATCCGATGCGCCGGCCAATGATCGATAAATCCTCATAATCTGGACGAACCGCTCCGTCCGCTGACCGACTGTCGCTGGTGGGGGCCGACTACATCGGGTAGTGCCGTACTCCGAGGGCATACTCACAGCCGGCGCCGAGGCCGACATAGCCCGCCAGGTTGCGCAGGAACTCGTCCGGGTCGAACTCACCGCCCAGGCCCTCGATGTACGCCCGGTGCTCGCGCAGCGAGGCTATGCCGGCGTCGATCGTGTCGGTCACGTCCACGTAGTGCGTGGGGTTGCCGGAGCCGGCAACGTAGGCGCTCTTTATCGAGTCGCAGCGGGGACCGAGCTCGGGGAACACCCACTCGTTTGCCGCGTCCCGGCACGCGTCGAGGACGGCAATGCCGACCGCGCGATGGTCGGCGTGGTTGACCGGCCCGTCCTCGGCCCAGGTGAGATCGAAGCTCATCGTGAGGACGACCTCGGGCTGCAACCGCCGGAGCGCGCCCGCGAGGTCCCGCCGCAGCGGAATGCCGTACTCGATCAGTCCGTCGGGGTGACCGAGGAATTCCACCTCCGTCACGCCGACGATGGCAGCAGCGCGCCGCTCTTCCTCCTCGCGCAGCGGCCCGACTACGGCCGGATCCTGTCCGGCGATTCCGGCCTCACCGCTGCTGACGAGGACGTAAGCGATGCTCTTGCCCTGCCCGGTCCACCGCGCGATCGCGGACGCCACCCCGTACTCCAGGTCGTCGGGATGTGCGACGACCGCGACTCCGCGGGTCCAGTCCTCCGCCATTGGCCGCACGTTCCCTCCAATCTCCCGCAAAACCCCTTCCGCAAGGGGAACGAGGGGTGTCCTGCGCTGACGTGGCACTGCCATTCAACCGGACCAGGGCGCGCCAAGAGCAGGCTCCCGCGTTGTGCCCGCCGAGGCTTTCCCGTGCGACAACCTGCGTCACAGAAGGCACTCCAGCCCCGGTCCGTTTCGAGGGCAAAGGGCGATCTGCTGCCACTTGGTCCCACGCAGACAACACTTGAGGGCAATGTGCTGTTGCTCTTTCCGCAGCTCTGGCGCCTCCACTGTCGTTCCGGACGCCGCACGGGTAGGGCGCGGCTGGACCCATGGTGTCGACTCCGCCTGCGGCCAGGTACGTGGGCGGCCTGGCTGGGACGCGGCGTCAGGACAAGCCCTGCGCCTGGCTAAGCTGTGCCGAGGCAAGATCCCGGCATCTATCGCCTGTCAGCGCTGACTGGCTTGCCCCCCGGCCGGGGTATTGAGGGGAGCTGGGCAGCGATGGGGAGTTCAGGGGCGAGAGGCGGCGCGCCGCACGCGCCGCTGAAGGTCGCCTTGCTCGGCAGCGGGACCGTCGGGTCCCAGGTATACCGGCTGCTGACCGAGCAGTCGGCCGACCTGCAGGCCAGGGCGGGCGCCCCGCTGCAGGTCGTCGGCGTCGCGGTCGACGATCCGGGCAAGCAGCGAGAAATCCCGGTCGCGCCCGGCCTGCTCACCACCGACGGACTGGAACTGGTCACCAGGCCGGACGTCGACATCGTGATCGAGTTGATTGGCGGAATCGAGCCGGCCCGCACGCTGCTGCTCGCCGCCCTCAAGGCCGGCAAGTCGGTCATCACCGCGAACAAGGCGCTCGTGGCTGCGGACCGGGCGATCCTGCACAGGACGGCGCAGGACGCCGGTGTCGACCTCTACTACGAGGGCGCGGTCGCCGGCGCGATCCCGCTGCTGCGCCCGCTGCGCGAATCGCTCGCCGGGGACGACGTCCACCGGGTGATGGGCATCGTCAACGGGACCACGAACTTCATCCTCGACCGGATGGACGCCTCGGGTGCGGACTTCAGCGCGGCCCTGGCCGAGGCACAGGCGCTCGGCTACGCCGAGGCGGATCCGACCGCGGACGTTGCCGGCTTCGACGCGGCGGCGAAGGCGGCGATCCTGGCCAGCATCGCCTTCCATACCGAGGTCACCGCCGACGATGTGTACCGCGAGGGCATCCTGTCGGTGACTTCGGCCGACATCGCCAGCGCCCGGTCCCTTGGCCTCGTGGTAAAGCTGCTGGCGATCTGCGAGCGGTGCAACGGGGGGATCACCGCCAGGGTGCACCCGGCCATGATCCCCAGGGTGCACCCGCTGGCCGCCGTTCGCGACGCGTACAACGCCGTGTTCGTCGAGGCCGAGTCGGCGGGCAGGCTCATGTTCTACGGGGCCGGCGCCGGGGGGCAGCCCACGGCCAGTGCAGTCCTCGG
>JASIBJ010000230.1 GCA_030045215.1 Streptosporangiaceae bacterium
GATCGCCGGGACGCTCGCGAAGATGCATGCGGCAGCCATCCCCGGTGCGCTGTTCGCCATCACCATCGGGATCATGGTCACCGACGCGCTCGGCGGCGGTCGCACGCGGGCGGCCATCACGATCGTGATTGGCGGCGGCGGCGCGTTGCTGCTGTACGTTCTGTTCGCCAAGGCCCTGCGGGTGGCCGAGCTGGCGAGCGTGACTCGTACGGTTCGCACGGCTCTGTCCAGACTCGGCGTGGCCGTTCTGACTCGTACGGGCATGTCCGGATTCGGCAGGTAAACTGGCCCTGACGTAACCGGAATCCGCCTGGACGTATCCGCCTGGTAACGGTTTCCCCGCTGGGGCTCCACACGCCTGCCAGGGGGTGCCAACGCGGCCTAGCATGTTGTCGAGCATCATTGTCTAATCTGAGAGTGTTGATCACCTACGGCCCGCGAGGGGAGGTTCGAGGGTCGGCGCGCCTTTGAATCGCGACGTATGAGCACGTTTATATCTGAACCTGGCACCAGGCTAGGCGGACGGTACCGGCTTGAGGACCGACTCGCCGCGGCCGGTGGCTGGTCTGCCTGGAAGGCGATCGACGAGATCCTCGCGCGGCCCGTCAGCGTGATCACCTTTGCCTCTGGCTTCCCGCGGCTCGAGCAGGTCGTGACAGCGGCGCGCGCGGCCAGCCGCCTCACCGACACCCGGCTCACGCAGGTATTCGACGTCGAGGACAGCTGGGATCACCCCTACATCGTGCTGGAGTGGCCCGTTGGCGACACACTCGCCGACATGCTGGCCGGCGAGTCGATCGAGCCGGCCGCGGGCGCCAGGATTATGGCCGAGGCCGCGTCGGCGATCGCCGGTGCTCATTCCGCTGGGCTCGCGCACCTGTGCCTCCAGCCAGAGGCGGTGCGCTGGACCGCGAGCGGCGGGGTCAAGGTCACCGGCCTCGGCATTGACGCGGCGCTGGCGGGCATCACCGCCGACGATCCCGAGCTGACCGACACAATCGGCCTCGGCAGCCTGCTTTATGCCGCGCTCACCGGGACGTGGCCGGGCGCCGACCATCCAGACCTGCCCCCCGCACCGATGCTGGAAGGGCGCCCGCGCAGGCCCAGGCAGGTCAGGGCAGGCCTGCCGTCCTCGCTCGACGACATCACCAGCAGGGCGCTGGGGCTCGGCAGCCACGATGACCACCCGTTTACCTCGCCGGCCGAACTGTCGGCGGCCCTGGCCGCCGTGATACCGCCGGTCCCGATTCCCCCGGCTGCCGTGCCGCGCCGGGACCAGCGCTATGACCAGCGCCGCTACGAGGGCGGAGCAACTCGTTCGGTCAACGGCCAGCGGGACCAGGGTTACCGGCAGCCGGCATACGGCCGCGACGGCGGCTCGGGCCGCGGAGCGGGCTCGGGCCGGGGCGGCGGTGCTGGCCGGATCGCGGCGGCCACCATCGTGGCCATTGCCGTGGTCATCGGCCTGAGCGCCGCCGCGCTCCACTTCCTGCATGCTCGGACGTCGGCGCACGCACACTCGGGCAAGTCCGGCGCTTCGTCGTCACATCACACTGGTCCGCAAGGCGTGACGGTCTTGATCCCGCAGGGCGCAAACGGCTTCGACGCCTACCACGGTCCGGCGCTGGATCCGCTGGATGAGAACAACTCCATGGCCGCCAACGTGCTGGACGGCAACACATCCGGGTGGCAAACCGAGCAGTACATCGGCAGCCCGTTCTTCGGCAACCTGAAGCCTGGCAGCGGGCTCATACTCAATATGGGCAAGCCAGTGACGATTACCTCAGTCACGATCGAGTTCGGCGCCGTGCCGGGGGCCAACGTCGAGCTCAAGGAGGGAGACTCCGACACCAGGAGCGTGGCCAACGAGCAGTCCATGGTCACGGTCGCGGCGCGAGATGACGTCTCGGGATCGCAGACGTTCACGATCGCCAAGCCCGTCACCGATCAGTATCTGGTGGTGTGGTTTACCAAGCTTCCGCCGCTTGCGCATACCCACGGCAAGTACATGGCACAGATCTTCAATATAGTCATCCGCGGCACCGACTGACTCCGCCGTGACGCTCGGGCTGCAGGCAGGCGCGTACCGCGGTGACGGCGCGGGCCGAGATCCAGGCTGACGAAGGCCGGCCGGGCTCCCGGTCCCGCGCGAAGGCGGCTGGCGCCGCCCAAGCCCTGGGGGGAGGGATCAGCACGGAGCACAAGGACCCGGTTGCGGGCGGCAGCTTCCTGCCTGATCCCCGGCAGCCGGCGGACGCGCGCGAACGCGCCGAGGTGCCGCTCGCTGACGCTGACCTGCTTCGCATGCACATTGATGGCGATCCGGAAGCTTTCGGACAGCTTTTCCGGCGGCACAAGGACCGGCTATGGGCCGTGGCGATCCGGACCCTCGGCGACCCTGAGGAGGCCGCGGACGCTCTCCAGGACGCCATGATCTCCGCATTCCGCCGGGCTGGCAGCTTCCGAGGGGATTCGGCGGTGACGACGTGGCTGCATCGAATCGTGGTCAATGCCAGCCTTGACCGGATACGCCGCCGGTCGGCGCGACCGACTGCGGGCGGGGGCGATGAGGAGCTTCTGGACAGCCTGGCAGCAAGCCGCACGCCAGTATCCGACCCGTCCGGCGCCACAGACGTCCAACTCGATGTCATGGCGGCGCTGCGCCAACTAGTGCCCGACCAGCAGGCCGCTCTCGTGCTGGTGGACATGCTGGGCTACTCGGTGGCAGATGCCGCGGATGTCCTCGGCGTTTCTGAGGGGACAGTCAAGAGCCGGTGCGCCAGGGGGCGGGCGCGACTGCTGCCCCGGCTGGCGCACTTGAGCCCAGCCGGCAAATTGGATGCCGAGGATAGGAACCAGTCTTCTGGCGCGCGCGTCCTACCTGCACAGGAGGGGGGTGACGACGCGCGGTGATGAGGCATTTCACCGACGACGAGTTCGCCAGGTACACCGAGGGCGGCCTGCGGCCGCGCAGAGCTGCCAAAGTCGGCTCCCACCTGGCCGGATGTTCTGACTGCCAGGACCGGGTCGCTGCTCTTAAGGGCGTCCCGAGGCTCCTGGCGAGCGTCCCCTACCCCCCGATACCAGAGCGTTTGTCCAATCGGATCGATATGGCGCTGGCGGCCGAGTCCTCGGCCAGGGTCGCTGGCCAGCCCGCATCCGAGTCTGGCCGCCGGGACCTCCCCGCCAGGGCCAGGCATGGCCGCCCCTATCGACGGCTGCCCTGGCTCTCCTCGCCGCTCGTGCTCCGCACGGGCGCCGCCGTTGCCGCCGCGGTGGTAATTGCCGGCGGCGGCTACGCGATCGTCTCGCACACCGGGTCAGGCTCGTCGGCAACCAGCGAGTCGCTCAGCGTCCCGCCGACCGCCCCGGCTCGCAGGACGGTGGTAAACGGTCCCAGCGTCAGCTACCGGTACGCTGGCCGCAAGGACTCGATCAAGTCCCTGCGCTCTGGCACTGACTACAAGCCCGCCACGCTGGCCAGCCAGGCAGAGGTGGTTCTCGCCGCCCAGCGCAAGAGCGCTTCGGCCGCCCCTGCGAATGCCGCCGGGTCGATGTCCACGTTCGGCGGCGCGGGCCAGCCATCGCCCGCCACTTCGACGTTGTCCGGCACGGCCAAGCTCCAGGGCTGCGTCGACCGGATAGCGGCAGGCAGGAGCGTCCTGCTGGTCGACATCGCCAAGTATGAGGGTTCCTCCGCCACGATCATCGTCGTCAGCACGGGTTCGTCGGGCCGAGGGGAGGTCTACGCGGTCGGGTCCGGCTGCTCGGCCAGCGCGAGTGACATCCTGGCCTCGCAGAGCCTGCAGCGGACATAGCGACGTGGCCGCGCCGCTGGGCGCGACGGCTACCGCCCGGGACCGGGGCGGGAATCTCCAGGCTGGCCCTGTGGTTGATGCCGGTGCACATCGAGAGGCGGGACTCTAGTGGCGGCTGTACGGGACATCATCATCATCGGCTCGGGGCCGGCGGGCTACACCGCGGCTTTGTACGCCGGGCGTGCGCGCCTGCAGCCGCTGGTTTTTGAGGGCTCGGTCACCTCGGGCGGCGCGCTGATGAACACCACGGATGTGGAGAACTTTCCTGGCTTCCCCGACGGCATCCTAGGTCCCGATCTGATGGACCAGCTCCGCAAGCAGGCCGAGCGGTTCGGCGCCGAGCTGATCGCCGACGACGTGACCGAGGTGGATCTCAAGGCCAGCCCGAAGGTCGTTCGGGCGGGCGAGGACACCTACCTGGCCAAGGCCGTTATCATCGCGTCTGGTTCAAGTTACCGTGAGCTCGGCGTGCCTGGCGAGAAGCACCTATCCGGCCACGGCGTGTCGTGGTGTGCCACGTGTGACGGCTTCTTCTTCCGTGAGCAGGACATCGCCGTCATCGGCGGCGGCGACTCGGCCATGGAGGAAGCGACCTTCCTCACCCGATTCGCCAAGAGCGTGACGATCGTGCACCGGCGCGATTCGCTGCGTGCCTCGAAGATCATGCAGGACCGGGCAACCGCGAACCCGAAGATCAAGTTTGCCTGGGACAGCGTCGTAACCGAAGTCCTCGGCGGAGACCGGGTTACCGGCGTGCGGCTCCGCAATGTCAACACCGACGAACTAACTGACCTCCCCGTCACCGGCATGTTCGTCGCGATCGGCCATGACCCTCGCAGTGAGTTGTTTGCCGGCCAGCTTGAGACCGATGCCGATGGCTACTTGCTGGTTGACAGCCCGTCAACGCGGACCGCGATCGAGGGCGTCTTCGCCTGCGGTGACGTGGTGGACAGGACCTACCGGCAGGCCGTTACCGCAGCGGGCACCGGATGTGCCGCAGCGCTGGACGCCGAACGGTGGCTGGCAGACCAGGAGAGCTGACTGTTCCTGCGCGGCTCGCATACAAACTGACCGCCGCCAACCGCGGCGGCCTGATCAACTAAACGGAAGGGAAGTCCTGAACGTGGGCGCAACCAAGGCCGTAACCGACGAGACCTTCGAGGCCGAAGTCATCAAGGCCAGCAAGCCCGTAATCGTCGACTATTGGGCCGAATGGTGCGGGCCATGCCGGCAAGTGGCACCCGTGCTGGAAGAGATCGCCGCCGAGCACGCTGACAAGATCGACGTCGTGAAGCTCAACGTGGACGAGAACCCGGCCATTGCTCAGCGCTACGGGATCCTCAACATCCCGACGATGAGCGTTTTCTCGGGCGGCCAGGTCGTCAAGGAAATCGTGGGCGCGCGGCCCAAGTCCGCGCTGCTTCGCGAACTCGCTGACTTCATCTGATCCTTCCGGCGCAACCGGCTTGCCCTGCCGCCCGATGACAGGCGCGGCAGGGCACTGCCTCGTTGCCGCTCAGCTGGCATATCTGACGATGTTGCCGGTGGCCGGCAGGAACAGCGTGCCGGCTAGCCCAGCCGCCGCGATCGCGGTGATCATGATCCCGCTGATGTGCAAGGCTGCGACCGGGCCGCTGGAGAGCGTCTCACGGGCAAACACCGATGCGATGAGGCCGACACCGAGCGATCCGGCGATCCGCTGCCAGATGCTGAACAGGGTTGTCGCATCGTTCAATTGCTTCTGAGCTAGCGGCTGCGTGACAACTGCCAGCAGCGGCGAGATCACCAGGCCGATCGAGGCCGATCGGCCCGCGAGCAGCAGCGCGGTGAGATCGAGCGGGGTCTGTCTACCGATCGCCAGGAGGCCCAAACTGGCCACTGTGAGCACGGTGAAGCCCGCCAGCACCGTAGTCCGGACTGTCATCAGCCGCAGCGCACGCTGGCCAAGCGTGGTCGACAGTCCGGTGATGATGCCTTGCGGCAGCATCGCCAGGCCCGCTGCCCAGGCACTGTGGCCCTGGACATCTTCCATGAACACCGGTAGCAGGAACACCGCCGCGAACGTGACTACCGAGGCCATCGCGCACAGGGTCAGGGCAAGCGCCGATGTACCGGTCCGGGCCAGGGTGAGGTTGAGTGCGGGCTGCTCGACCTGGCTGGACCAGACCGCGTAGCAGGCCAGCAGTGCTCCGCCGGCCACCATTGGAAGCCAGCTCGCGGTCGCTCCCCAGCCGAGCGTGCCACCCTGGCCGATGCCGAGCAACAGCAGCGCAAGGCCGACCGCCAGCAGGAGCAGCCCGGGCAGATCTGGCCGGGCTTGTTCAGACCGGCCGGCTGCGAGCTCAGCCGGGATGCGCCGGACAGCAAAGGCAGCGGCCAGGCCGGTCGGCACGTTGATCAGGAAGATGCTGCGCCAGCCGACGGCTCCGATCAGCGCTCCGCCAAGGCTAGGCCCCAGTGCCGGGCCAAGGAAAAGCAGCATGCCGGCGGTATTCGGCATGGACCTGATGGTCTCGCTCTTGCCGAACAGCATGCTCATCGCCATCGGCACCAGCGGTGCTGCCACCAGCCCCTGGATGAGACGGGTCAGCACAAGTACCTGAACGCTGGGGGCGAAGGCGCAGGCAGCCGACGCGGCTGTGAACGCGATCACGCTGGCCCCGTACAGCGGGAGCGTGCCGAAGCGGCGGGACAAGTATGCCGTGACCGCCAGGCCGGTGCCCAAGGCCAGCAGATAGCCGCTGACGGCCCACTGGGCGACCGGAAGGCTCGCGTGCAACTGCCGAGCGATCGGCGCCACGGCCACGTTCACGATGCTTGAGTCGAGCATGGACAACAGGGGACCGGCCAGCAGCGCGTACTGCACCACCGGGCTCAGCTGCCGGGCCGGGCCCGCGGTCACGGCACCCACGGGTCACGGCCCGGCTCGGCCGGCCTCGGGCATCGCGGTGGCTGCGGTCACTCGGCATCCCCGTCGCGCCCGGCCATGTCGTCTCCCGCCAT
>JASIBJ010000231.1 GCA_030045215.1 Streptosporangiaceae bacterium
GGTGGCGACTTCTACGACGTCTACCCCACGCCCCGCGGCTGGGGCGTGGCCATCGGCGACGTCTGCGGTAAGGGCGACGACGCCGCCGCCGCGACCGCGAGCGCGCGGCATGCGCTCCGGGTGCTGTCGCACTGGAATCCTGATCCGGCCGAGGTTCTGCGCGGTGCCAACGAGATCATGCTGGCCGAGGAGTTCGGCAGCAGGTTCGTGACCGCCGACGCGGCCCATCTGAGCTGGGACAACCGGACCCTCCGGGTACTCCTCGCGAGCGCCGGGCACCCCGGGCCGGTCCTGCTCAGCCCGGACGGCAGGACGCAGATGCTGACGGGCGGCGGCGTCGCGCTGGGGATATTCCCTGATCCGGAGCCGGCCGCCCAGGAGCTTCACCTGGAGCCTGGCGACGTGCTGTTTTTCTTCACCGACGGACTCACCGGGGCCCGCAGCCCGCAGCAGACCTACCTCGAGGAGATCCTGACGGACAGGCTGGCCGACCTGGCCGGGCGTCCTGCCGCGGAGATCGTCTCGGAAATGCGCAGGGTTGTCCTCGAGTTCTCCGACGGCGTGTTGCTCGACGACCTGACGATGCTGGCCTTGCGGGTCGGTCTGCCGCCGGAGTCCTGACCCGCTTTCCTGCCGTCGGCCAGACGCCCGCCACCCGGCCCGCCTGTTTGCGGCGCGGGCAGACCGGTCGCGAGCTTGAGCACGCGCGGTGAGCGGGGAAAACAGCTCGGTGCTGACGGTCTGGCCTGCGGCCAGCATCCACCACCTGCGAGAATCGGTCTTCGTGGTTATGCGCGGCCTCCAGATGCCTGGCCTGCTGGCGGTCCTGCCGCGATCAGACAACGATGGGGTGAGCTGCCCGCAACGTGCGGGTTTACCCATCGGGAGGCCAGGGAACTTGCGCTAGCGCCACGCGCGTGCCGGCCGGCGAGCGCGGACCCGAGGGTGAGGACATGCTGGGAGATCGCGCGGCGCCTGGTGGCCGGGTGGCGTTCGTGCTGGGTGGCGGCGGTGTGCTCGGTGCGACCCAGGTCGGGATGCTCAGGGCGCTGCTCGAAGCCGGCATTCGACCCGATGTCATCCTGGGCACGAGTGTGGGAGCAGTCAACGGCGCGGTCATTGCCGCCGACCCGTCCGACGAGGGCGTGGTCAAGCTGGCCGACCTCTGGCAGTCGATGGCAGATACGGGCGTCTTCAGCGACACGGTGCTGGCCAGGGCGGCAACCTTGGCCAAGTACCGTACGCATCTTTACTCTCCCGTTCCCTTTCGCCGCCAGCTTCGGGAACACCTTCCAGAGACGTTCGATGAGCTGCGAATACCGTTCCAGTGCGTGGCGGCGAGCATCGAGCGGGCAGGTGCCCACTGGTTCCGCTCGGGCAGCCTGGCGGACGCGGTCATGGCTTCGTCCGCGGTCCCTGGTTTGCTTCCGCCCGTGCAGATCGACGGTGAGCACTTCCTGGACGGCGGCCTTGTCCATTCCATTCCGGTCGGACGCGCGCTCGCCCTCGGCGCAAAGGAGATCTACGTGCTGCACGTCGGCAGGATCGAGCAGCCTCTGGCGCCGCCCCGGTCCCTGTGGGACGTATGCCTGGTGTCGTTCGAGGTGGCTCGGCGTCACCGGTTCGTGGAAGAGATGGCTGCTCTCCCTCGCTCTGTGCGGGCCCATGTGCTGCCGAGCGGCGAAGAGAGCATGCCACTCATTTCCATGCGCTATCGCGGCCAGGCGAAGGTGAGGAGCCGAATCGAGCGAAGCTACGCGGCCACCACCGCCTATCTGTCGAACTTGCCGGTGACCAGGTGAGACCGCCGCACCCGCTGGTCCGTCGCATCGTGGTAGACCCGCTGTGGGTGCCGGTCGCCGCTGCACTGGCCGGCCTGTTCCTGGTGGTCGCGTCCGTGAGCGTCGTCGTCGCGCCTTTGGCCACGAGACGCAGGGTCGCTCGGCTCGCGCTGTTCGGCGCGCTGTATGTGCTGGTAGACGCATCCCTGCTCGTATGCTGCGCGTGCCTGTGGCTCGCTCATCCCATGCCGGCCAGGCGCGGCGAGCGCTGGGCCGACGCGCATGCGGCGCTCCTGCGCCGCGCACTGATGCTCCTGGTCGCGGCGGCGCGACCACTGTTCGGCTTCCGGGTGAATGTTGAGGAGCTGCCTGCTCGGGAGAGCATGGCCGGCCGGCCGGTGCTCGTGCTCGCGAGGCATGGCGGGCCGGGCGATTCGTTTGCCATCGTGGAACTGCTTCTCTCGCGTCTGCACCGGCGACCGGTCGTCGTGCTGAAGGACGTGCTGCAGTGGGATCCCGGCCTGGACGTCGTCCTCAGCCGGATGCCCGCGTGCTTCCTGCCAGCGAGGGGCAGCGGCCGGGATTTGCCCGGCCGCATCGCGGCGGCCGCGCGCGGCCTGGGAGCGCGTGACGCGATGCTGCTGTTCCCCGAGGGAGGCAACTGGACGCCGCGGCGGCACCGGAACGCCCTGGCGAGACTGTGGGCCCGCGGGCGCCGCTCCGCCGCGGCAAGGGCGGCAGCCAACCGGCACGTGCTCCCGCCACAGCCGGCCGGCGTGCTCGCCTGCCTGGGCGCCCGCCCGGACCTCGAGGTGGTCGTGGTCGCGCACACCGGCCTGGAGGACCTGGTCAGCGCCGCTGATGTCTGGCGGGCGCTGCCCGTCACGGGACGGCCGATGGTGATGCGCTGGTGGCAGCTGCCCGCCGCCGACCTGCCGGTCGATCCTGATACGCGGGCAGACTGGCTCGACGTGCAGTGGGCTGTCGTAGATTCCTGGATCGACGCGCGCAAGGCGGCCCGTCAGCGCGACACCGGCGGGCAACCCGCTATCGGGGGTCCGGACGTGCCAACCGCCCAGCTGGCCGGCGAGGCGGCAGCGACGGACCCGGCGGCGGCCGCCGATGCCGCCAGCCAGGGCTAGGCCACGGTCGGTCCGGCCTGGGCACCGCCGTTGAGGCCGCGCAGTGCCGCCTTCCTGACCGAGCCAGGCGCCGCCTGCCTGACCGAGCCAGGCGCGGGCAGGCTCAGGGCATCGACTCGGCGTCCGGGGTGTTCGCTCAGACCCCGCTCGGGCCTTGACTGCCGGTCTTGGTCGCGGTCGGCTTGGTGAGTTTCGGCGCCTTCTCGTGCTGCGAGGCCCGGTGGCGCAACGTATGAGCCACAGTCACCGAGTGCGTCGTGATCCAGTCTGCAGTGCCCTGGCGCCCCCCGCGGCGTAGCGCCTCGGTGGACTTGCGGCGGAGGTCGTTCAGCACCGAAGCGCGCGCCACGAGCACGACTCCGAGGACCAGCGCGATCACTCCGATGATCTGAACGGCGATCATCGGCGGCGACGTCCTGATGGCGTCGCCGAATACCACTACTCCCAGTACGATTCCGGCGGCGGGCTCGGCAGCGCTGATCGCCGGGAGCGACGCGTGCAACTCGCTCGCGTTGAACGCGCTTTCCATGAGCCACAGGCCGACCAGACCAGCGCCGGCCACGCTGTAGCCGGGCCAGGTGGTCAGGAGCGCGCCCAACCCATGATGGTCCAGGATCTGGACGGTCTGCCGGGTGAGGGCGTCGGAGATGCCGAAGACCAGCCCAGCCGCGGCGCCGGTGAACGTGGCCCGTGCCTGGCCTGAGCACAAGCGCCCAGCCTGGACGAAAGCCGCCGCGACCCCCGCGATCGCGGCGGCCGCCAGCCAGCCAACCGGAGACGCGAACGAGGCTGCCGGGGCCGTTGCGATCCGCGCTACCGAGAGCGCGGCCACGCCGCCCAGCAAGATGACCGCGCCAGCCACCTCGATGCCCCGCAGCCGCTGCCCGGACAGGGGCACAGCCAGGGCCAGCGCGAACAGCAGGTTCGTGCTCAGCAGCGGCTCAGCCAGCGAGAGGTCGATGTGACTGACCGAGTACGCCGAAGCCAGCTGGCCCATGATCATGATGGCGAGCCCGGCAAGCCAGCTGCGCTGCCGCAGGAGTTCGGCGATCAGGGCGAACCGCAGGAAGAACGCCTTGGGAGCCTCCCCGGCCGCGCGCTGCTGCAGCACGAACCCGACCCCGAGCAGCATGGCCGCGACGAGCGCGATGGCCACCGTCATCCGAACGGTCTCCCTGTCGCCATCGTGACCGCAGCCCATCGAGCGAGCAGAGCCCCTCTGCGCTGCTGCTCGCCCGAGATCGCGATTTTCCAGGTCGTGGCTATCAACGAACCAATCAGTGTGTGCTAGGCCGCGAAGCGGTCAGCGAACTTACTCCCTTTCCATTGTCCATCGCCCGGAGCCAAACCAAACCAGCAATGCCACACGCGTAGCCCTGGGGCGAGCCCGGTAAGTCTGCGATTACCGGTATAACGGATGGCCGCGCCGGACTGGTGCCCGGCCCGGCCTGGCCGTCCTGGGATCGGCCAAGGAAATCGGCTGGCGGTCATTGCCGGGTCCAACCCGACGGAGCTAGCGGCGCGGCCGCTGCTCATCGCCCGCGTTTGCCACCATCGCCGCGATGGGCGGCATGAGCGCGGCCACGACGGACATGACGATCGCCGCCGTAACGGAGTACAGGCGCACCACCGTCCAGGCCAGGATGACGAGAACCAGACATGTTCCCATAATCACTGCATATGCGATATTTCGTCGCACGGATCGTCATCCCGTCTCGGAGTGTTCGCCGCGGCGATCTTGTCGCCGTCACTAGGAGCGCTACCCGCGGCCGGGCGGTGAAACCAGCCTCGGCCTGGCCGCCTGCCCCGGGCGCGGTGCTGGGCGTGTCTGGCCGGCATGACCAAACCTCCTTACCCGTGTGCATAGCCTGAATCAGGCGCACTGCCTCGCCGCGGCGCTACCCGCAGGCCCCATGACGATACGACGGGGTACCGACGAGCCGGGCCAGCCGAACGGCTAGCGAAGGCATATCTGCCGCAACCGGGGAGAGCTGGGCGTCAGAAAACGGCGTTCAGCAGCAGCGAGCGCCGTGCCAGC
>JASIBJ010000232.1 GCA_030045215.1 Streptosporangiaceae bacterium
ACGAGGATTCCGGGCGGTCGCGCGCGATCGCAGATTCCTGATCGTCATTGCCGTGAACCTCGTCCTCATCATCGTCGGCTACACGCTGTTCTCGAACATCCTGCCGCCGTTTGTCAGAGCACAGACACGCGTCGGACCCGGTGAGATCGGGATCATCTTTCTCTTCAACACGTTTTTCATCGTGATCGCGCAACTCCCCGCGACGCGCGTCGTCCAGCGGATGCGCCGAGCACATGCATTCGCCGCTACGAGCGCGCTCTTTGCGGTTGCGCTCCTCGGCGTCTTGCCGGCGACGCTGATTCACTCCGAACTCGGGGCCACCGCGCTCCTGGCCGGGGTCGCAATCGTGTTCGCGATCGGCGAGTGCGTCCACGCCGTCGTCCTCGGCCCGCTCGTCGCCGACCTCGCTCCGCCGCATCTCCTCGGCCGCTACATCTCGCTGTACAGCCTGATGGCGACCGGAGGCCTCGCGCTCGGCCCGGCCATCGGCGGCGCGGTGCTCGCGACCTCGCCCAACGCCGTCTGGTGGGGCGGCGCCCTCATCGCCGCAGTGATCGGAGCGGGCTTTCTCCTCTCCGGTGATCGCATTCCCGAGCCGCTGGCCGCGACCGCCCCAATCGCGGCGCCCGCCGACGTCGCCGCCGACACCGCGTGACGCTCGCCGTCACCGCGGCACGCTGATGCCTCGCCGGCACGCTGTCCTGGCGCTCGTTGTGGCGGTCTGCTGAGCGGTGAACCTCGTCGGCGAGCGCCCAAGCCTGCGCCAGGTCGCTGGAGGTCGCTCGCGCTCACCCTCGATTGGGTTCATCTGCACACCAATTCCGCGCGATTGGCTCTAGGGCCGCCACCCGAACGCGCCGAGCATAGCCAGATGGCACCTGGCTGAGGCTTCTGGCGCGCAGTCCAGGGTCAATCCATCGTCAGGCCCGCGGCCACCCCAGGGAACGAACATCAGCATGGACCACCAAATGTTGCAGCACCGGTTCGCAGCCCTCACCACAGCTCACGTGGCCGACGCCTGCATACGCGCCCGAGTCCCAGTGCGTTGCGCTTCTGCGCTCTTGCGCGGCGTGGTGCCTGGGAGCCGCCTGGCCGGTCGTGTGTGTCCGGCCAGGCATGCCGGCAGCGTCGATGCCTTCCTGGAGGCATTCGAAACGGCAGCACCGGGCGACGTGCTGGTAGTCGACAACGGCGGGCGCCTGGATGAAGCATGCGTCGGTGACCTGGTGGCTCTCGAGGCCCAGGCAGCCGGTATGGAAGGCATTGTGATTTGGGGACTGCATCGCGACACCGCTGACATACGGGCGATCGGGCTGCCGGTCTTCAGCCTGGGAGCGATCCCCACGGGCCCCCTCCGGCTCGACGCCCGCGCGCATGACGCGCTGGCGTCCGCCGTCGTCGGAGACTGGGCAGTGAGCAGGGAGGATCTGGTCCTCGGCGACGATGACGGCGTCCTCTTCCTCCCCAGCCCGCAGGCCGAGGAGATCTTCACGCTGGCCGAGACGATTCGCGACACCGAGCGGCACCAGGCCGAACGGATCCGGGCAGGTGTCTCGCTGCGCAGCCAGGTACAGTTCCGTGCCTACCTTGCGAAGCGCGATAAAACGCCCTCCCTGAGCTTTCGCGAGCATCTGCGCACGGTGGGCGGGGCCATAGAGGAATGAGCTCTTCTTCAGGCCGGCCGCGGACCTGCTCGGTACCGGCGACCGCGGCAGCCGTTCATCGCGCTCCCTGCCGTGGCACCAGTGGGTCGCTGCACTCCGCGCCGAAACCGCCGTCCTCGCGCGTGACCCCGGCGTGGCTCGCCCGCCACCTCGCGTGGGCCAAAGCCTGCTGCACTCCAGACGCGAACGCCGGCGCTGTCGTGACCTGGAGCGCGTCACACTTTGGTCATGCCCTCGTTTTCCCAGTCGTGAGCGCGAACTTCGAGGAGGGAGCTGTCGCGGAGGTGCGAGCTGTCGCGGTCGGCCGATGTTGCGTGCAAGCAGGCGACCTCGAGAAGTCCGCCCGGCGTGAGCTCGAACTGCTTCGCGCCGCCTGTGATGGCGACGAGCATGCGCTTGGTGAGTTGTGCCAGCTCTGCTGGCGACCCGTATACCGATCGCTGGCGCGCTACACATCCGATCCGGCAGAAGCCGAGGACATGACGCAGGAGGTGTTCCTGCGTGCACTGCGATCCTTGCCCCGTTTCGAGGACCGGGGGCTGCCGTTCACGGTGTACCTGTTGCGGATAGCCGCCAACCTGGCGCGCGATCGCTGGCGAGCGCTGCCAAGCCGTCCCGTGGTCACCGCTGACGTGCCCGAGGGGTCGGCGCCAGCTCAGGCTGCGGAGGAGGTTGCCGTCGAGAACGAGCGTCGGCGCGCCCTTATCGGTGCTCTCGATCGGCTGAGCCCGGACCAGCGGGCGGTGCTCCGGATGCGGATACTCGAAGGCCGCTCGACCCGCGAGGTCGCCGCGCTCACACATCGCAACGAACCCGCCGTTCGCCAGCTCCAGGTACGGGCGCTGGCAGCGTTGCGTCTGGAACTGTCGAGCGGAGACGAGGGATGAACGAGATCGATCTTGAACACGCAGATCTGGTCGAAGAACTGGCCGCACTTACCCCGATCGAGTGGCCACCAGACGAGGCCGGCGACCGGATCACCGATTCCGTCCTCAAGTGCTGGAGCTTGCAGCAGGGCAAGGTCGGTCGGCAGCCGGCGAGTAGCCGGCTCGCGCCGCGCAGCCGCCGGGCGATGCGGACCCGTCGGCTCCGGCTCGACGTCCTGGCAGGCTCCTGCGCCGCGCTGCTGGTGCTCACCCTGGTCTTGGTGACGGTTGTCGTGCAGCGCTGGTCAAACAAAGCACCTGCCACGACCGGCCCGCGAACCACCCTCGTCGGCCGCGGGTCGCGCCCGCCCGCGAAGTGGCGGCTGGTCAGCGACACGAGCAGTTTCTGGCGCACTGTCAGGACGAACAGACCACCGGGGATCCAACTGAGCTGCCCAGCAGACAACACCTGCTACGCACTCCACGAGGTCGCGGCCGGATCACAAACCGTCTTCCAGATGGAGCTGGCGGTCACCACCGACGGCGGCGTCAGCTGGACCGCCATCACCCTTCCGGCCGAGATCGGGGTGGTGGCGAGCTTCTCGTGCGCCAGCGCCGATACCTGTGCCGTGCTGGGCCTCAATCTCGCCGGCAACCCTGTCTTCCTCGAGACCACCGACGGGGGCCAGACATGGTCCACGCACGCCGGTCCCCCCGAGCTTAAGGCGAACACAAAGGTCAACACGATCGACTGCTTGTCGGTGACAAACTGCCTGGCGGTGGTATCCGGTTATAAAGGCAGCGGGTACGCCGTCGCGCTGACGACCTCCGACGGCGGGGCGAGCTGGTCGGACGCCGCACTCCCGGCGTCGTTCGTGCCCATGCTCGGAGCGCAGTGCCTGTCCGGTGGCACATGCGTCATGACCGGGTTCGACAGCGTGACACCAGACGGCAGCGCGATACCCGTCGACAGCGGGGCCGCCGTCTACAGCACCGACGGCGGTGCAACGTGGTCGCTGGCGACCGTGCCGCCCGGGACCGCCATCCTGCCCACGTTGTCCTGTGCCGACGCGACTGACTGCCTCGCGTTCTCCCACCGGAGAGCGACGCAGAGCACCGTCCTGCGTTCCACCGATGGGGGCGCCACCTGGACCAACGTTGCTGCGACCGGGCTCGACGCGCGGCTGACCGGCATCTCGTGCCCGGCCAGCACCGAATGCTGGGCATCCGGGGCGGTAATCGCTCCATCGGGTTCGGGATACACCCTTCTGCGGGGGGTGTTGGCTTTGTCGGCGGATCAGGGACAGTCGTGGCAGCCTGCGCAGCTCCCCGCTGACGTTCGGGCAATCGTCGCGGTCTCCTGCCCCAGCACGAATACGTGCTACGCCTTCAGCCTCGTCGCGCAGCCCACCGGGACGGTCTTCGGCCTACTCGTGAACAGCTCCAGCTAAGCCCGAAGGGCGCCGTCTAGGCAGTGGCTGATCTGGGTCTGGACGTCCCGGTGCGTTCGCCGTGTATGCGAGGCTGCGCCTGCATACGGCCATGTCACGGCGCGGCAGCAGTCGGAACCCTGCCACTGCGGGCTCTTGCGGTCCGTTCGGCGCCTCGTCCGTTCCGGTCGGTGAGAAGATCTCGTGATGGCCGACGCCGGAAACCAGCCCGCCGACGGGCCGCCGACGAGCCGACCGCCCGCAGACAGGTCGGCCAGAGCGCAACCGGCGGCCCCGCGAGCCGACCAGGGCCAGCTGGCGGTCCTGCGCATCCTGCTCGCG
>JASIBJ010000233.1 GCA_030045215.1 Streptosporangiaceae bacterium
CCGGAGTGGGCGAGGTGATCGGCGTGATCGGTGGTTACCAACAAGGCGGCGACTCACCGAACGTGTCGTACTCATCACAGTTCCTTACCAACGTCACCGACCTGTACAAGCAGGCAATCAGCTAGCAGGGTGAGCCTGGCACGCGCCGAGCGGCGGCCTCGTGAACTCATCGCCGCCCAGCGCGGGTTGGTGGCTGCCCTCTCTAGGGGCGCCCGCCGGGGGAAACCGCACGGGCCGCGGGAGAGAGGAGACGCCATGGACAGGGCGTCGGCTGAGGCGCTGCTCGGTCGGCTTCACGATGCGCAAAATCACTTCTACGGAGGCGGGGACAGCGCCGGGCTGCGTGATGTGCTCGTGCCCGACGTCACCTGGACGATCCCGGGCAGCAACGCCATTGCGGGTACCTACCGCGGGCTCGATGCGGTGCTTGACTACTTCAATCGGCGGCGGGAGATCGCCAACTCGACGTTCAGGATGCAGCGCCGAGATGTCCTGGTCGGAGCGGGCAGCACGATCGCCGCGTTGACCGATGGCACCGCGGTCATCGCCGGCCGGCGCCGCGACTGGTCAACGGTCGGGCTTTACGAGGTACGTGACGGCCTCGTCGCCGCGTGCTGGCTGCTGCCGCTGGACGCCGCGCAGTTCGACGCGATCTGGGCCTGATCGCTGATCGCCGCGTAAAGAGGCTCGCTGGTTGCCCGCAGCTAGCCCGACCGCGGTACCAGGCGGATGACCGGCAGCTGGCGATCGGTCTTTCGCTCGTACCCGCCAAACCGGGGCGCCGCGGCGGTGATCTGCTGCCACGCCTGCTCACGCTCCGCGCCGTGCAACTGGTCGGCAGTCACCGGAATCGTACGGCCGTCGACCTCGATCGTCACCTCGTCCGGATGGGCGGCGATGTTGTGATACCAGGCTGGGTTGCGCGCCGCCCCGGCCGCGGACGCCACGATGAGACGGCTGCCGTCCGGGCCGGGAAACCAGCCGACCGGGTTGGTGCGCTCGTTGCCGGTCTTGGCGCCGATAGTGGTCAGGATCAGGGCGTTGAACCCCATCATCTTTCCCCTGCGGCGGATCCGGCCGGCCGCTGTCTTATTGGCCCACCGCATCAGCACCCCGGCGCGAGGCTGCCGTGCTCCGCGCGTCCCGGCAGGCGTGTCAAACGCCATGTAACCTCCTCACGACTCGAACCCGCCCCCGGCTTGCCGGCAGCCGCGCCGCCGGCCGTAGCCCAAGCGCTGCTCACCGCCCTCATTATGCAGTTCGGCGCGGCCACGGATCGCGATCCCCTTCTCGATCCACAGCCCGGCCAGGTGGCCGGCTCGCTCTAAGGTCGCGTACGTCGTGGCGTCGGTAGTTCAGGAGGCCGGGTTTGCCGTGAGATCGTCGGAGCGGCCAGCGGCCAGGCGCGACCACTGCGCACTCGGTCGGCCGTTCGTGCGGAACTGGCTGCCGTTGTTCACCCAGTGCTGTGGCCAGCCCTCAGGCGAGTCCTCGAACGGCTCCTGGCGGCCGTAGATCGTCCGGTCGAGGATCCCGTACGCCGGGGCCATGACCTCGGTGCCGCGGCCGGTCGTCCAGTACGTCTCGAACACCCGGTCACCGTCCCGCAGGTAGGACACCAGCATGCCGAACCAGCGCCCGGCCAGCAGCGCATCCTCGGACTCCCGCGCCGAGTACCAGGGCATGTCATAGCCCATGAAACGGCGGTAGGCGGCGGACTCCTCGTACGGGCCCTGCGAGAACGTCGCGTAGGTGACATCGCGCGCGTGGAGGTACGACAGCTCGCTGACCTGGCCGTTGAAGAACGTGCACCCCTCGCACTGGTCCCGGGCCGACTTCCCGTCGTGCCACATGTGGTAGTACACCACCAGCTGCCGCCGGCCTTCGAAGACAGCAAGCAGCGGGACGCGGCCGCGCTCGCCAGTCACCGGAATCGAGCCGTCGACCTCGACCATCGGGAGCCGGCGCCGGGCTGCCGCGATGGCGTCGCCTTCACGCGTATGCGCTTTCTCGCGGACTACCAACTCGTCGATCTGTGCCTGCCAGCTTGCCCGATCTGTCACCGACGGCAGCGGTGCGCCTTCCGTTGCCTCGGGCGCCCTGATCTCATCTTCGGCCCGGTCTATCACTGTTGCCTCCTTGGACTGCATCACCGCAGTTGGCCATCTCTCGCGACGTTAGCGAGAGCTTCTGCTGTGACGACGAAGTACCGGGCACCTTCTGGACAACTCCGTTTCAGATTCCGCGGCGCCGTGGGGTGGTGTTCCAAGATCAAGAAGCAGGGTCAGGCAGAGACAGCGCGGCTAATGGTGGATGACCAGCACCAGGACCAGGCTGATCACCACCACGGCGAGGACCACGCTCATGATGAGCACCCCGGCGTTGCTCAGCCCGACTAGGTGCAGCCGCTCCGCTCGCGCGTCGGCGCGCTCTGCCCGTTCGCGCTCGGCCTTACTCGGCTTCGGGGGTGGCCCCGGGGGCCGTGGTACGCGCAGCCCACCAGGCCGCAGCCAGGCCTGTCGTCCGCTGAACGGGCGCCACTTCGGTCCCCCCCGCACCCAGTTCCACGACAAGTTATCCGGGCTAGTCGGGTCGTTCGGGTCATCCATCGGCACCTACCCTGGGCGAAAACCTGCCCAGCGCTGAGTATGACGCAGTCGCGCCGCTATTTGCTCATCCTCTCGATCGTCGGTCTGCTCCGGCTCCCGCAGCGCCAGAGCAGGATGACACAGGGTCGTGCGCTGGCACGGTGAGGACGGCATTGCCGGCTGTCGACGACCATCCGGAGCTGCCCCTGGCGGCCACGAAACAGACACCATGGCCGTCACAGAGGGTGACCAGACTCGCACGTCGTCGCGCGCCAGGCCGCCCCGCCGAATCGGCGCGAGCGGCGATTGCGCTTGATGCGCCGTGCACGGCGGGCAGAATGTCCGGCTCTGGTTCTTGTTCCGCGAGTATTTGACCGGGGCACGGGCCATCGTGCGTGGTGTCCGTGCGGTGATCGTGCTGGCTCGCTGATGCCCCAGCCCACGGGCAAGGTCGACGGGTACGGCAGCCCCGTGTGCCCGGTGGAGGCGCGGGGTTCGGTGATGACGGCGGTCTGCTGTCAGGTGTATTCGCGTAGCTGTGGCCATATCTGGCCCCACGGCTCGCGAGGGCCGGTGCAGATGTAGACGTGGCCGCCCCACAGCTGGTTGTGGATGCCGTACGGGTTCGACAGCGTGGCCGCCACCCGCACATGAGTGAAAAACTGGCCGAGGTAGGCGCCGTAGCCGGTGCCGCCGTCGGCGGGCCCTGGCCCGACGGCCACGATGGTGGTGGCGTGCGGGTTACCGGGTCCCCACCACCACTCGCTGTTCTGCCTGCTGACGGCGGTCGGCAGCCCCGTCCCCCGGCCGAGCTCGTTGATGGCCCACGGAACCC
>JASIBJ010000026.1 GCA_030045215.1 Streptosporangiaceae bacterium
GGAGCGCCAGCATCGGCGAGCGCGTCGTAGATGGCCTCGCGCGCGCGCCTGGCTCCAGGCGTGGCGGCAGAGCGCTCGAGCAGCATGAGAAACGCGTCAGGATGTCGCTTGGCCGTCTCGCGCAAGCTCCCAGCCATGGCCCTGAGCCGCTGATCCCAGGGCAGCGCCAGGTCGGGGATCGGCAACTCGGTCAGCAGCCGCTCGACGAGCGCATCGAGCAGGTCCTCCTTGTCGCGGACATGTCGGTACAACGTCATGGGCGCGACGCCGAGCTGTGCGGCCAGGCTCCGGATCGTCAGTTGTTTGTACCGGCCGGCCGCGACCTCCTCGGTGGCGGCCTCCACGAGGTGTTCTCGCGTGATCGTGCCCCACTTCGCCCTTGGCCGGGCGCTGGGTATGGGCGAGCCCGATGATTCCTGCATGCCTGCCGGCCCCCACCCCTGTGTAGCCGCCACGGCCGGCGGTGTCGGCTGCACCGCTGCCTTTCAGGCGCATGTTATGAGATTCCGGGCCAAGAGCGCCGGCAAAGTGGACAATCGCCGCCGCCGGACCGGCGCCGCGTAAAGCTCCAGGCCGGCGGGTGCGGGCCCGTCGGCCTGGTGCTTGGGCATCAGGCTCGCTCTCACCCTGAGGACCGCTCGCTGATGCCGGCGATGCTGCCGTCCGCAGCGTAGCCGCCGTTCCCGGGTGCAGCTGCCCCTGACCCATACGACGCGCGGAAGCCGAGAAAGGAGTACGTGTACGCGACGAGCGTATGTGTACGCAGCGCCGGTTCAGCCGGAGGCCGGCGGCTCCGGGTTCACCAAAGGTCGCCGCCAGTGAGCACGTACAAGAACGGCACCAGCGGAATCAGGCAGAACACGGCCCACGCAAGTTTCGCCCCGCCGGAGATATTGCGGCCAGTGAGGAGGTCGATCCAGATGAGGACGACCGCCACCGGGTGAAGGAAGCAGACGAGCAGCTCAAGAAGCTTCTTCATAACGCCGGTCTTACCATGCGGACGCGCACCTAATCATCGCCGAGGCGGCTACTACCATCGGGGCGTGGACGAGCTTACGATGCCCCGGTTCCCGCCCGGCTTCGCGTGGGGTGTCGCCACCGCTGCCTATCAGATCGAGGGAGCGGTAGCCGAGGATGGCCGGACCGACTCGGTCTGGGATACCTTCTGCCGGCAGCCCGGCGTCATCCGCGACGGCCAGACGGGCGACGTCGCCGCCGATCACTATCACCGTTGGCCCGAGGATGTCGCCCTGATGGCCGAACTGGGTATCGGGGCGTACCGGTTCTCCATCGGCTGGCCACGGGTACAGCCAGGGGGCACCGGCGGGCCCAACCCGGCGGGGCTGGACTTTTACGACCGGCTCACCGACGCGCTGCTCGCGGCGGGCATCACGCCGATGCCCACGCTGTTCCACTGGGATCTGCCCCAGCCGCTCGAGGACGCCGGCGGCTGGCTGTCACGGGACACCGCGGGCCGGTTCGCCGACTACGCGGCCCTGGCGGCCGAGCGCCTGGCCGACCGGATCGACACCTGGATCACGCTCAACGAGCCATTCATCGTGATGGCGTTCGGTTATGCGCTCGGCGTGCACGCGCCGGGCAAGGCGCTGATGCTCGGCGCCCTGCCGACGGCGCACCATCAGTTGCTCGGCCACGGGCTCGCCACCGCCGCCCTGCGGGCCGGCGGAGCGCGTCGGATCATGCTCACCAACAACTACTCCCCCACCTGGCCCGCCTCCGACAGTGCGCAGGACCGAGCCGCCGCGGCCGCCTGGGACGCGCTGCAGAATCAGCTATTCACCGATCCGGTGATCCTCGGCAGCTACCCGGACCTGTCTGCGTTCGGGCTGAATGCGGACGGCCTCGACTTCGTCAGGGACGGCGACCTGGAGCGCATCAGCGCGCCGCTCGATGGGATCGGCGTGAACTACTACATGCCGACCAGGGTCTCGGCGCTGCCCGACGGGCCGTTGCCGTTCCAGATGGAGCCGATCGACGGGTACCCGCTGACCGCATTCGGCTGGCCAGTGATCCCGGCCGGGCTGACCGAGCTGCTGGTGCAGTTGCGGGATCGCTACGGCGACCGGCTGCCCGCGGTCTACATCACGGAGAATGGCTGCTCGGTTGCCGATGAGCCTGCGGCAGATGGCACCATCGACGACCAGTTCCGCATTGACTACCTCGATGGCCACATCCGGGCGGTAGCGGCCGCCATGGCCGCAGGCGTCGACATTCGCGGTTACCTGACCTGGACGATGATGGACAACTTCGAGTGGTCCGAGGGGTACCACCAGCGATTCGGGCTCGTGCATGTGGACTTTGAGACTCAGCGGCGCACGCCCAAGTCCTCGTTCGCCTGGTACCGGGACCTGATCGCGACGCAGCGGAACGGGACGGCTGGCCGGTAGCTAGTGCTGATCTCGGGGCCGCGATCCAGTGCGCGCGATCGGGCCAGCCGCCCGGCGCATAAGCACAGCATTTCCAGGCGGACTCCGCCGGTCTTCCGGAAACATTTCCGGTCAGCCTTCCTGGCCGAGCGACGGCACCACCGTAATGCTGACTGCTGACCGCGGCGGGCCGGACCGGGGCGGGCCCGCCGCGATCCGCTGATCCGGCGAAGAATTGGCGTGGGCGTGGGCCCCGCACCTGACGCACTCCTGCCGGGCGCCGCTCGGCGTCAGTACGCCAGGGCGGGCGCAGCCTCCAGCCAGGAGTCCTGCTCCAACGCGGCGCCAATGAAGTGCGCCACGTCGGCACGGGAGATCTTGCGCCCGCCCGGCGGCGGATAGTCGGGCGCAGTCCGGTACCTCCCGGTGGCCCCGCCGTTGACGAGCCTGGTCGGCCGGACCAGCGTCCAGTCCAGGTCGCTCGCCCGGATGACGAGCTCCATCGCCCGCACGTCCGCGAACGGAGTCGCGAAGACCTTCGGCAGGACGAACTTCACCAGCGCGTTCATGTTCGGGTCGTCCTCGACGAACGCGCCCGCCGCCGACACGCAGATCAACCGCCGGACGCCGGTCTTGCTCATCGCCAGGACCGTGCTCCTGGCCGCTCTTTCCAGCAGCGCGGGCGTCTTAGCACCGTGCGGTCCGAGCGCCGACAGCACCGCGTCGGCGTCCTGCACCGTCGCGATCACGGCCTGCGCATCGGTCGCATCGCCACCGACGACGGTGAGTCCTGCTGCCGCGGTCAGCGCGTCAGGGTTCCTGGCGAGCGCGGTCACTTTGTGATCTGACTCAAGGGCCCGGGCCAGCAGCAGGCCGCCGATCCGGCCGGTCCCGCCCAGCAGTGCCAGTCGCATGGAGACTCTCCTTTTTTCACGTGGTTTAGCCGACGACGACCTTGCCGGAGGCAGTGGCCGCGGATGCGTCTGAAGCCAGGCCACCCGCCTCCGCCGGCCGCCGACCGGACCCGGCCGGCAGGGCCGCCATGAGCAGGAAGCTCAGCAGGAAGGCGCCAACCTGGAACCAGAGGGTGCGCTGAACCGACGCGGCGAAGTCTCGCCGAACTGCCGCACCGCCCGCCGCCGCCAGCACCTGGTGCACCCCGGCAGGCAAGGCTGCCGGACCGGCGTGCAACTGGCAGGCGGCCGGAGTCACCGTCGGGTCGGCGGCGACCAGCCTGGCGTGCAGGCAGTCGCCGAACTGGCCCTCGATCCGGCTCGCGACCTCTGCGGGCACGTGCTGAGCGGCGACCCCGGCCCGCAGCTGCGGGCCCACCGCGGTCGCGGCGGTCGCCGCCTGGCTGCCGAGCAAGCCGAAAAAGATCACCCCGATGAGCGCGATGCCGACCGAGTTCCCCAGCTGGAGCCCGGTGTTGAACACACCAGACGCCGAGCCTGCGTGCTGGGCAGGCACCCGGTCAAGCACGATGTCGGCCAGCGGCGCGAGCACGGCACCCAGGCCCAGGCCCGCAGCCGCCAGCCCGGGCACCAGATCCCAGGTCGTGAGGGCGGCGCCGTAGTGATGCACGATCGCGATAAGGCTAGCCATGCCCGCGGCTATGACGAGCGCTCCGGCCATGGTCACTCCGCGGCCGAAGCGCGGCGCCAGCCGCGCGGCGGCGCCAGAAGATACCAGCACGCCAAGCGAGAACGGCAGGAACGTCAGCCCGGCGTGCAGCGGAGTGAACCCGAACCCGAGTTGCAGGAGCAGCGTCAGGACGAGCGCGAACGAGGCGATGCCGAGGAAGAACGTGAGCCCGATGGCCATGCCGACGCTGAACCCGCGCTCGCGGAACAGGCTCATCTCCACGAGCGGCGAGCCGTCCCTGCGCGCCTTGACCCGCTCGTGCCAGACGAAGAGCGCAAAGACCGGCACCGACGCCGCCATCGATGCGAAGGTCCACGTCGGCCAGCCGTACTGGCGGCCCTGCACCAGCGGGAACAGCAGCGCGAGCAGGGCAACCGAGATCAGCGCCACACCGCCCGGGTCAAGCCGCGGCGGTCTGGGCGCCCTGGACTCGCGCACAAGGACCATGGACGCGGCCACAGCGATGATGCCGACCGGGACATTGATCAGGAAGATCGGACGCCAGTCAAGCCCGAACAGGTTGTGCTGGATCAGCAGGCCGCCGAGCAGCGGCCCGCTGACCGTGCCGAGCCCGGCGGTCACGCCGAAGCCAGCCAGCGCCTTGATCCGCTCGGCCGGCGGAAAGATCACCTGGATCACCGCCAGCACCTGCGGAACCATGATCGCGCCCATGGCGCCCTGCAGGGCCCGGCAGGCGATCAGCATGCCAGGGCCGACCGCCGCGCCGCAGAGCGCCGACATGATGGTGAAGCCGGACACGCCGATGAGGAAGAGCCGCTTCCGGCCGAATGTGTCGCCGAGGCGGCCACCGGTGATCAGAATCAGCGCATACGCGAGCGTGTAGCCGGCCAGCGCCCACTGGACATCGGCGTAGGTCGCATGGAGGCTGCGCTGAATGGACGGGATCGCGATGTTCACGATCGAGACGTCGAGCAAATTCATGAACGCGGCGAGCAGCAGGACGATCAGCGTGAGCCACCGCCGTGGGTCGGCCTGATCGCCTGGGCCGCGCGGTGGTGCCAGGATCTGAGGATCAGCAGCCATAGCTCTCTCCGCTCCAGGAGGTCATCCACTCGTAGTTACGTAACTAAGCTAGCGTCTTGGTTCGCTATTGTCTAGGCTACTTAATTATTAGGAGAGTTAGAGATGTCCGACGAGCCACGGGAAGACGGGGCGCGACCCGCGGACGGATTGCCGCCGGAGGTGCCGTGGGCTGCGGAAACGGCCTGGGAGGCACCGTGGGCCGACGCAGCGGGCTGGACCGAGGAGCGACGGCTACTCGCGCTGTCGTTCGCCCTCGCCGTGCGCAAGACCGGGTCGCTGATGAACCTGATGAGCCAGGCCGCCGCCGACCGGGTGGGCATCAATGCGACGGACCTAGGCTGCCTGAACATCCTCAGCTTCAGCGGCAGCATGACGGCAGGCGAGCTGGCCAGGGCCACCGGGCTGACGACCGCCTCGATCACCGGCGTGGTCGACCGGCTCGAGGCGGCCGGGTTCGTCAGCCGTGAGCGTGACCCGGCCGACCGCAGGCGGGTCGTCGTCACCATTGCCATGGAAAAGGCCGTGACCGAGGTCGCCACGCTGTTCGCGCCGATGGTGGCCGAGTGGCAGGAACTCGTCGCGGGTTACTCAGATGATCAGCTCCGGCTGATCGTCGAGTTCTACGGCCAGATGGAGCAGGTCATCCGCAGGCACCTGGCCAGGCTCCGCGAGCAGCCGCCGCCCGAGCCGGCCTAGCGGCGGGACGCCTTCCGCCGATCCCGGTCCGGTCTCGCCCGCGCGTCGGTGGCCCCCCGCTCTCCCAGCCGCTGCAGCCCTGAATCCGCGCCGCGCGCAAGCCGGCTGAGCAGTCCTGGCGACAGCCGGGACAGGGCGTACGTGATCCAGGCCTCGGTGTTGACCGGCACGATCGGCTTGTTGGCCAGCACGGCGCGCATGACCGCGAGCGCGACCTTCTCGGGCGGGAACTTGCGCCGGGCCAGGCCGGCCGCCGCGGCTTCGCGCATGGAGCCTTCCTCGGCCGCCGACGTGCCGACGTAGTGCGCCGCCCGGGCGATCCCGGTGCTGGTGAAGCCGGGGCAGATCGCCGTGACCCCGATGCCCGCGCTGGCCAGTTCGGCGCGCAGGCACTCGCTGAGCATCCGGACACCGGCCTTGGTCGCGGAGTAGGCGGGAAGCGCGGTCGTCGGCGCCCAGGCCGCAGCGGACGCGATGTTCACCAGGTGCCCGCCGGTGCCGCGCTCGACCATCTGCGCGCCGAAAATGCGGCAGCCGCGGGCGACGCCGAGCAGGTTGACGCTCACGATCCGATCCCAGTCCGCCTCGGTGTGCTCGAGGAACGGGCCGATGATCGCGATGCCGGCGTTGTTCACCACAACGTCAGGCACGCCGACTTCGGCCTTGACCCAGGCACCGAACTGCTCCATCTCCGCGGGGTTGGCGACGTCGACCTGCACCGCGAGGCCGGCTGCCTCATGCGACTCGATCACCGCGCAGGTTCGCCTCGCCGACTCCAGGTCGATGTCGGCCGCCACAACCTGCGCCCCGTTGGCGGCGAACCCCAGGGCGACCGCCCGGCCGATGCCGCTGCCCGCGCCCGTGACGACGATGATCTGACCGGAGAATGCTGGCTTGTCCATGGCCGCGACGGTACCGCCACTCCGCACTGACGCGGAAGGCGGCGTCGGCTGGTGCACTGGCCCGCGCTGGCCGCGACAATGGCCATGAATCCATGGAGGCGACACCTTGACGAGCACACCCCGGCCAGCATCGGGCTCAGGCGCCCACCCGCTCGACCCGCTTACGGCGGACGAGATCCGCCACGTGGCCGCCACGTTACGAGAAAAGAGGGATGTCGGGGACGGCTGGCGGTTTGCCTCAATCGAGCTTGCGGAGCCGGCCAAGGAGGATCTCGCGGCCCGCGTCGCGGACGGCGCCAGGGCCGCCGCGGTGATCTGCTGGAACACCGGCGACGGGCAAGCCTACCGAGCGAAGGTATCGCTGGCCGATGGCGCGGTCACGCTCTGGGAGCACCTGCCGGGCCGGCAGCCCGCGATGACAGTCGACGAGTGGCACGAGTGCGACGAGATGCTGCGGCGCGACCCGCGGCTGATCACCGCACTGGCCGCGCGCGGCATCTCCGACGTCAGCCTGGTGCTGACCGACGTGTGGGCCTATGGCGAGGCCCTGGTGCCGCCCCGTTACGCGGGCCGGCGGCTGGGCTGGGCCGATGTCTGGTGCCGGGGCAGCGAGGACGGCAACCCGTACGCGCACCATCTCTCGGGACTGCACCCGATCGTGGATCTCAACCGGATGGAGTTGCTCGAACTTGAGGACAGCCGGGAGTCCGAGGGTGACGCCGGGCCGCCTGCGGTGATGGGAGAGTACCTGCCGGGCCTGATTCCCATGCCGTTGCGCGAGGTCAGCCCGCTGGAGGTGAGCCAGCCTGAGGGAGTCTCGTTCCGGCTGGAGGGCCGGCTGCTGCAATGGCAGAACTGGCAGCTGCGGCTGGGCTTCAACCACCGGGAGGGTCTGGTCCTGCACACGGTCGGGTTCAACGACTCCGGGCGGCTCCGGCCAGTCGCGCACCGCATGTCGTTCGCGGAGATGATCGTGCCGTACCGCGACTCCACCGTCGATCACTACCGCCGGACCGCGTTCGACGTCGGGGAGTGGGGACTCGGCTTCATGACGACGTCGCTCGAGGCTGGCTGTGATTGCCTGGGCGAGATCAGCTACCTGGACGCGGTCGTGCACGACTCCCGTGGCACGCCGCAGACGATCCACAACGCGATCTGCATCCATGAGGAAGATGACGGGATCCTGTGGAAGCACGTCGACCACCGGACCGGCGCCGAGGTCAGGCGGGCGCGGCGGCTGGTCATCTCGTTTCACGTCACGGTCGCGAACTACGAGTACCTGGTCTACTGGCGCTTCTACCAGGACGGCAACATCGAGTGCGAGGTCCGGGCCACCGGGATCATGGTGACCTCGTCCTTCCCGCCCGGCGAGCAGCCGGCCACGGGCGCGCTCGTCGACGACCGCACCTACGCGCCCTACCATCAGCACTTCATCGTGGCCCGGCTGGACCTCGACATCGACGGCCGGCCCAACACCGTCTACGCGTGCGAGTCTGAGGCGCTGCCCGTCGGCGAGGCCAACCCGCACGGGCTGGACCTCGTCATACGGGAGACGCCGCTGCGCACCGAATCCGACGGCCGGCAGACCTACGACTGGCAAACACAGCGCGTCTGGAAGATCGCCGCCGACTCCGTCAACGGCCTGGGCACCAGGCCGGCCTACAAGCTGATCCCGGGCGGCAGCTTCCCGCCGATGATCGACCGGTCTTCGCCGGCCTTCCAGCGGGCCGAAGTCATCGGGCACACGCTCTGGGTGACCCCGTACGCGCCGGAGGAGCGCTGGCCGTGCGGCGAATTCCCGAACATGAGCCTGATCGACCACGGCCTCCCGGCCTGGACCGCCAGGGACCGCCCGATCGAGGATGCCGACGTCGTGTTGTGGCACGTGTTCGGCTTGCACCACGTCACCAGACCGGAGGACTGGCCGGTGATGCCGGTGGACAGGACGTCGTTCTGGCTCAAGCCATGGGGGTTTTTCGACCGGAACCCGGCCCTCGACGTACCGCCGAGTCCCGGTCACGCCCGCCATTGATCGCCGATACGGTTGCGCGTTATGGCGAGCCAGGATTCAGGCGAGGTCGTCGAGATCTACACCGACGGCGCATGCAGCGGCAACCCCGGACCGGGCGGGTGGGGCGCGGTATTGTCTTACGCCGGCCATAGGAAGGAATTGCACGGCGGCTCGGCCGAGCCGACCACGAACAACCGGATGGAACTGATGGCGGCCATTGCGGCCCTCGAAAGTCTCACCCGGCCCTCAGTAGTCCGGCTGCACACCGACAGCAGCTATGTCCGCAACGGCATTACCGGCTGGCTGCAGGGCTGGAAAAGCAACGGCTGGAAGACCGCCGCGAGGCAGCCAGTCAAGAACGCCGACCTCTGGCAGCGGCTGGACGCGGCCGCGTCCAGGCACGATGTGCACTGGCTGTGGGTGAAGGGCCATGCCGGCAACCCGGGCAACGAGCGCGCGGACGCGCTGGCCAACCAGGGCATGGATGAGGCGCGCGCGGCAGGCACGAAGCAAAAGGCTCGTCCTGGCGGAGGTTCCTCCCCGCCAGGACGAGCCCGATGACCGGTCCCCCCGGATTCATCTGAATGGGTCCCCCACTGCACAGGATGACATGCCAGTCGCGGAGGGTTATATCCGGGGTCCGGATTTGCGGTCGCATCGGTAGGCGGTGAAAGCAGATCTCGCCGATTATCGGCCCACATCGTTATCCAAAACTCCGCCAAACTCGCCGATACTTGCGCTATGGCAGGTACGGGGCCAACACCGGACAGTTCGTCACCTAGTCCTGATGACATCAACGACCGGCTGGCCGAGATCGCGGCAGAGCTCGCTGCCGAGGCAATGTTCAAGGAGCCGGCCGCGGCCGACCGCGCCCACGCCCCGGTGCAGGCGGTGAGCGGTGCCGCGCCAAGGAAACGGGGCGGTCCGCTACGCAAGCGGCGCAACAACCGGCTCGCGGCCGAGCTGCGCAAGCCCGTTCAGGACCCCGGCGGCCTGGACACGTCACTGCCGCAACCCAAGACGACCAGGCGGACGGGCGGCTCGCGGCCGAAGGCGAGCGGCGCGGCGGCGCAGCGCGCCGGCGCGTGGCCTACCCCCGATCGCGGCTATGCAACGCCCGTCAGGCGGGGCGGCAGCCGGTCGCTGCTGACGCTCGTGCTCGTTCTCCTGGTGCTGTTCGGCCTCTCGGCTGGCCTGCGCAAGCTCCTGCACCGGAGCCCGTCGAGCACGCCAGGCGCGACCGCCAGCCTCGGCCGCACCGCGGGCGCGAGCACGCTCGGCGCGAGCTCGCCTGTGCCTTCCGCGCCGCTCCCGACCCCGGCGTTCACGGCCGCCGATCCCTTTGCTGGCTCGGTGGCAGCTTCATTCGCCAACGGCGCCGCCGGGATCGTGCCGCCCCTCGCCCACGCCGTCGGCCCGTACACCAGCACGCAGGTAGCCAGCGCGTACGCGACCGTGAAGAACCTGCTGGTCGCGGCCAATCTCAATTTGCTGACGCTGTACGGCTATAGGCCGACGGCGTTCGCCAACCTGCTGACCAGCCAGCAGCGGTCGTGGTTCTACGAGCACCTGACCAAGCCGGTCCGCCCGAAGAACGGCCAGCCATGGCTGACCCGCACGTGGGTGACCTCGTTCGCGCCCGGCACGCAACTAGTCGGCAGCATCATCAAGGTTCACGGCGCCCCGATGACGGCCAACGTCGTCACCGTAAACCATCACCCGGCCCTGCAGATCTCTGCCAACTACCTGTTCGTGTACGCGGTCGAACAGGACGGACAGCCAAATAGCCGCCTCCGGATCGTCGGGCATGAGTTCGCCACAGTCCAGTTCGCCCGGTGGTATGGCCGCGGCGGGAGCCTGCAACCCTGGATCTACGACTTCGGAGACAGCTACGCCGGCGCGCAGTGCGGCACCACCGACGGGTTCGTGCACCCAGCGTTTCCGCTGGCCGGACCGGGCAAGGTGAGGCCGTCCGGCCCGCCTATCAATCCCTACAACCTGGCCCAGCGAGCGCCGAAGGGCTGCCAGCCGGTCACCGGGACCTAGCTTCGCCATCGGGACGATGGGGCCGATCTGATCCAATGGGACGATGGACCGGCTGGACAGGCAGCTGCAGTTCGCGGCCGAGGCCGGCCGGCTGAAGGGCGTGCTGCGGCAGACCGTCCTTACCGACCCGCCCCGCCGGGAAAACTCCGCAGAGCACTCCTGGCATCTGACGGTAATGGCGCTCGCGCTCGCCGAGCACGCGCCGCCAGGAACAGACATTCCCACCGTCGTCGCCATGCTGGTGCTGCACGACCTGGTTGAGGTCGACGCCGGCGACCTTTCTGTCTACGCCGACGACGCCGCCCAGGCTCGTCAGAGCGCGGCTGAAAGCGCGGCAGCCGACCGGATTTTCGCGCTGCTGCCAGCGGACCAGGCGGGCGTCCTGCGCGGGCTTTGGGATCAATTCGAGGAACGGGCCACGCCCGAGGCTCGCTTTGCCCGCGCGCTGGACCGGCTCCAGCCAATGCTGGAGAACGTCAGGGCCGGCGGCGGCACCTGGCGGGCGCAGGCCGTCACCGCCGACCGGGTCATGGACAAGGTTGCGATGATCGAGGACGGGTCCCCGACACTCGGCCGGTACGCCAGGGAGATGATCGAGCGCGCGGTCGCCGACGGTATCCTCGCGTCCCCGCCGGACGCCGCCGACCACTGATGCTCCGGTCCGCGCAAGGCCCCGCGCGGTCGTCTTCATGGCCAGCGCGGCCAGGTGACACCGCTAGAACACGATCAGCTTGATCACGGAGATGACGCCGATCGCGACTACGAACAGGCGCAGCGCCAGCGGCGGCAGCCGCCGGCCGTAACGCGCCCCGAGAAGGCCGCCGATGGTGGACCCGGCGGCGATCAGCACCACCGCCAGCCAGGCGACATGGGCGAAGATGATGTAGACGACCGCGGCGGTCCCGTTGACGAGCGCGACCAGCACGTTTTTGGCCCCGTTCACGCGCTGCAACGGCTCGTCGAGGAACGAACCGAGTAGCCCGATCACCAGTACGCCCTGAGCGGCTCCGAAATACCCGCCGTAGACGGCCGCGCCGAAGACGCCGCCCGCGAGGACTGGGCTGGTGACTTCGGTCACGGCCTCCGGCCCGTCCTCGGCCCGCCGTTGCCTGCGGGCAGCGATCCTCGCGTTGAGCTGCGGCTGCACGAGCACGAGAACGCACGCGATCAGGATCAGCACCGACACGATGTCCTGGAACGATCC
>JASIBJ010000234.1 GCA_030045215.1 Streptosporangiaceae bacterium
ATCGCGGAGGTGGCGCGGGCGGCCAGCGCCAGGGAGGTGAAGGCGTCGTGCTTGGTCTCAGGGACGCCGAATCCGTCGTAGCCGGCCGCCTCCGCGGCCACCGCCGCCGCCTCGATCTGGTCCGGCGTCGCGGCTATCCCCGCGCCCGCATCTACCCGCATTGCTCCGCCCTCCGGCAACGGATCTAGCCGTGGCCCTCTTCGCCTGGGCACTAAGGCACCAAGGCACCTGGACGCCCCGCCGGCGACTATGCCATCCTCCACGGAAATGGCCGCAAATGCGCGCAGTGAGAGGCCCGCCTGATGGTCAAGATCGTAGATCACGGCACCTGGCAGCTTGGGGTCGCGGACGAGGGTCTCCACGTGCCTGGCCAGGAACAGCTGTGGAATGAGTCGTACTACTTCGACTTCGCGGCGCCCGACGGGTCGGTCGGCGGCTATGTCCGGCTCGGGCTATACCCGAACTGGGACCGCGCCTGGTACTGGGCTTGTGTCGTTCGACCGGGAGAGCCGACGGTCTTGCTGGCGGAAAACGACGCGCCGCTGCCGCCGCCGGACACGACCGACCTGGCCGCTGCCGGTTACACAGCGACTCAGTCGATCACCAGGCCGTTCGCCGAGGCCACGCTGTCGCTGGACGCGTTGGCCGCCGAACTGCCGGAGCCCGCGGCGGCGTACGGCAACCTGACGGCCGCGAGGAGGCCGGTCGAACTCGGACTCGACTTGGTGTGGAACACGCTCGGAGGCGTATACCCGTACAAGGACCTGCCCAGGTACGAGATCCCGTGCCGGGTCGAGGGCACGGTCCGGCTGGACAGGCGGGAGATCGCCATCTCCGGCTGGGGCGAACGTGACCACAGCTGGGGTGAGCGCGACTGGTGGCGGATCTCCTGGCTGTGGACCTCCGGGCGGCTCGACGACGGTACGTCCTTTCACGGCATGCAGGCCAACATCGGCTTCGCGATCCCGTGGCCGTCGTTCTCCGCCACCTCAGCCGGCCAGCTGAGCCACCTGAACGGTTTCTCCGCCCACACGGACTTCGGCAGCGATGACTTCCCGGTGCAGTCCCGCCTGCGCCTGGCGGGGGCGCCGATGACAGCGGTCCCGCTGGCATTCGCTCCCGTGGCCATGACCGCGCCCGACGGCCGGGTATCACATTTCCCGCGGGCGCTGTGCCGGTTCACCAGCGACGACGGCCGGACAGGATACGGGTGGACCGAATGGAATCAGCCGCCAGGGTGGGCCGACCATGGCTGGTCCTACCTGGCTACCCCGGGCGAGCCAGGCCAGTGAGACGCAACGCCGTGTCGGGCGAACGGGGCCTGACTCCCGGGTTCCTGACCCACGCGCTGGCCGCGCACCTCGACGGAGCCCAGGTGACGGCCCTGCAGACCACACCCGTCGGCACGGGCCAGGTGTCCGATAGCTGCCGGCTGCGGCTGACCTACGACCGTCCCGTGAATCTCCCCGAGACGCTCGTCGCCAAGGTCCCGGCCGCGGACCCGGCCAGCCGCAACGCGGCCAGGGTCTTCCGAACCTACGAGATTGAGGCCAGCTTCTACAGCCAGCTGGCCGGCGGGCTGCCGGTCGCTCTGGCCACGTGCTACTACGCCGGCTACGACGCGGAGCCGGACGAGTACGTCGTGCTGCTCGAGGATCTCGCGCCCGCCTGCCCTGGTGACCAGCTCGCCGGCATTACCGCGGACCAGGCCGCCAGCGCGATCGACGAGCTTGCCGCGCTGCACGCGACCGGCTGGGCCAGCCGTGCACTGGCCGAACTGCCATGGCTCAACCGGTCAAGCCCCGAGGGCGCGCAGCTGATGACCGCGGCGGTCACCGGCATGTACCCAGGCTTCCGGGATCGCTACGGCGCGCGCCTCGAGCCGGAAACGCTGCCCCTAATCGAAGACTTCCTGCCGCGGACGGCCGGCTACCTGGCGAACAGGGACGGGCCGCGGACGATCGTCCACGGCGACTTCCGCGCGGACAACCTGCTGTTCGGTCCCGCCCGGCCGGTCGTGCTCGACTGGCAAACCTGCAGCTTCGGCGCCGGCCCGGCCGACCTGTCCTACTTCCTGGCCTCCAGCCTGCGGACGCGGGACCGGCAGCGGCATGAGGAGGACCTCGTTCGCCGCTATCACTCCCAGCTCACTGGCACAGGGGTGCAGCTGAGCTGGAACGACTGCTGGAATGACTACCGCCGGTATGCCTTCGGCGGCATCGTCATGGACATCATCGCCGCCATGTTCGTGCAGCAGACCGAGCGCGGCGACGAGATGTTCGCGGCGATGGCCAACCGCCACGCACGGCACGCGATCGACCTGGACTCCCTCCGGCTCCTGCCGGCGCCCGGATGACACCGCCGACGAACAGTTGCCGCACGTCCCGGCGACTGCCCACGCGTCAGTTGCGGCATGATCTTCGCGACGCCTTTCACAGCGGGAACTGGGTTGTATAAAGGACTGTCGACCCGGAGCATCTCGGAGGTACCCATGGCGGATGCAAAGAAGTGGAGCGAACTCAGCGACGGTCAGCGCAACGCGATCAAGATTCTCGCGGTTTCCGAGTTCGTCCTCAAGATCCTCATGCTGGTTGACATCAAGCGCCGGCCGGCGAGCCAGATCCGCGGCCCGAAAGCGGCCTGGCGCCTCGCGGCGGCCGTCAACACCATCGGGCCTGTCTCCTACTTCCTGTTCGGCCGCAAGCGCGGTTAGTCTGCGCCGCCGGCCAGCGGTCGTTCGCGCCGGAGCCGCCGCCCGGCGGCAGCATCGACGCCGGGCTTGCTGGCACTGTCGTACCTGCCGGGTACCGTCGCGATAACACCGACGATCTAGCTCGTCTGGAGGGATCGTGGAACGTCCGGTGATGACGGTGACCAGCATCGTGCTCGACGCACCCGACCCGGCAGAGCTGGGCGCGTTCTATCGCAGGCTGCTCGGCTGGGAAGTGCGCTCGCAGGAGCCAGGCTGGATGACCCTCCGCGCGCCCGGCGGCGGGGCCGGGCTGGCGTTCCAGGAGGAGAGCCGGTACGCACGCCCGGTCTGGCCGGCCGGCCCCGATGATCAGCAGATGATGACGCATCTCGACATCGAGGTGCAGGACTTGCAGGAGGCGGGCGCGCACGCGATCGCGTGCGGGGCAACGCTCGCCGGGTACCAGCCGCAGCAGAACGTCCGCGTGTACCTGGATCCCGCAGGCCACCCGTTCTGCCTGTGGGTGGCCGGGTAGCGTACCGAATTCACGGGCCCGGCCAGGATGCCAGCCGCGCCGGGAGTAGTGACCCGGTGGCGGCCGGCGTGGAATCGCCGCAGACCTGCGAGTGGCGCCTGACGGTGTCGGCTCCCGGTTTCTAGCCGGTCGCGCGGGCCGCGCTGCGGCCAGCGGTCCGGCCGGAGAACAGGCAGCCGCCGAGGAACGTGCCCTCTAGCGCACGGTATCCGTGCATCCCGCCACCCCCGAAGCCCGCCACCTCGCCCGCCGCGTACAAGCCGGGAACGGGCTCACCGTCAGCGCGGAGCACCTGCCCGTCCAGATTGGTCTGCAGGCCCCCGAGGCTCTTGCGGGTCAGGATGCGCAGCCGCACGGCGATCAGCGGGGCCGACGAAGGGTCAAGGAACTTGTGCGGCTTCGCCACCCTGATCAACCTGTCGCCCCGGTACCGGCGCGCACCGCGCACAGCGGCGAGCTGCATGTCCTTGCTGTAGGGATTGGCGAGTTCACGGTCATGGGCCTCGATCTGGCGCCGGAGGTCAACCGGATCGATCAAGTCCTCGCCGGCGAGCTTGTTCATCCGGGTGATCAGGCCGTCCAGGCTCGTCTCGACCACGAAGTCCTGGCCATACCGCATGAAGGCCGCCACCGGCCCGGGCGCCCCGGACTTCACCCGCTGCAGCAGCTTGGCGATGCTCTTGCCGGTGAGGTCGGGATTCTGTTCAGACCCTGACAGCGCGAATTCCCGCTCGACGATCTTCTGAGTCAGGACGAACCACGTGTAGTCGTGGCCGGTGGCCATGATGTGCTCGAGCGTGCCGAGGGTGTCGAATCCGGGGAACAGCGGCACCGGCAACTGACGCCCCTCGGCGTCGAACCACAGCGACGAGGGGCCCGGCAGGATCCGGATTCCGTGCAGCGGCCAGATCGGGTCCCAGTTCTGGATGCCCTCGGTGTAGTGCCACATCCGGTCGGGGTTGATGACGTTCCCGCCTGCTGCCTCGCTGATGGCCAGCATCCGGCCGTCGACGTGATCGGGCACCCCGGACAGCATCTCGCCCGGCGGATGGCCCATTCGCGCTGGCCAGTACTTGCGCACGAGGTCGTGATTGCCGCCAATGCCGCCCGAGGTGACCAGCACGACCTGGGCGTGCAACTCGAAGTCACCCGTCACCGCGCGCGAGCTCGACTGACCGCGCGCGGCCCCGGACGCCTCCAGGATGCTGCCCCGCACGCCGTCGACGGCGCCGCCGCTCACAGTCAGCTCGTCCACCCGGTGCCGGAACCGCAGCTGCAGCCGTCGCGTCTCGGCAGCTGCCCGGACGGCCTGCTCGAAGGGAGCGAGTACGCCCGGACCGGTGCCCCAGGTGATGTGGAACCGGGGGACGGAGTTGCCGTGCCCGGTGGGACCGTAGCCGCCACGTTCCGCCCAGCCCACGATGGGGAAGAACCGGACGCCCTGAGCGTGAAGCCACGAGCGCTTCTCGCCCGCGGCGAACCCCACATAGGCCTCGGCCCAGCGGCGCGGCCACTTGTCCTCGGGTCGGTCGAACGCGGCACTGCCCATCCAGTCCTGCAGCGCCAGGTCGTAGCTGTCATGGATGCCCATTCGCCGCTGTTCGGGGGAGTCGACGAAGAACAGCCCGCCGAAAGACCAGAACGCCTGGCCACCCAGCGATGCCTCGGGCTCTTGCTCCAGCACGATGACCCGCCGGCCCGCAGCCGCTAGCTCGGCCGCCGCCACCAGGCCAGCCAGCCCGGCACCGACAACTATGGCGTCAGCATCCAGCGTCATGGCTGGTCATGCTACTTCGCGCCGCGCGCGCTCCCAAGGCCGGGCGCGCGCCCGCGACGGTCACGCCTGGGCAGGCGACGGCACCGCCCGCCGGGCGTCGAGCAGGGAAGGGTCGCTGGCCATGAACAAGTCGAACTCGTCGAACCGCCAGCCGGCCGCCAGCAGCGGACGGACGGCCGGGTGCGGAGCGGGCAGGCTGATGCGCACGACATCGCCGGGATCGCCGATGCTCGCCAGCACGGCCAGCACCGCGGCCGCGGCCGCGCCGTCATCGGCGCTCGCGGACATGGCCAGGTGGACGACGCCAAAGTCCTGTGGCGGGCCGGCGACCGTGCCGGCTGCGCGCGGCTCGCCTTCGAGGCTCGCAGTCAGGGACAAGCCGCCCGGCCGGGCCGCCCACGCGCGGTGATCGGCGGTGCGCTCGACCCCGGTCCAGCTCAGCTCAAGCTCGCCGACAGCGTCGGGCGTGGCCTGCGCGACGCTCCACCCGGCCGGCATCGGGACGCCCCCGGCCTCACCGTGCAGATACAGCAACGGCCACCACGCGTCAACGCCGAAGCGGGTGTACAGCGGGATTGCGTGCGCGTGCAGGCTGCTGAACGTCATCCGCCTGCGGGCTCCGTCCCACAGTTCCGACAGCATGGCCTGGCCGATGCCCGACCCATGCGCTGCCGGGTCCACGAACAGGTCACAGAGCATGCTGACCTCGCTGCCACCGGTCCCGATCCGCTGGACGGCACCGAAGCCGACCAGAGCATCATCCGCGACTGCGACCACGACGCGCCCGCCACGCATCAGATGCCGGACGTAGAGGGGGTTCGCGCCACCCCAATCCTCGTGCTGGCCGGTCCCGGCGGCGACGGCTGCTATGCCCGCCAGGTCAGCGTCCTGCGCATCGCGCACGCTCAGGCGGGGTCGCTGGCGCAGGCTCACGGCTGTGCGCTCATGGCTGGCGCGTGAACCCGATCTGCGTCTCGGCGTCGGCGAAGCCGACCGAGCGGTAGATCCCGATTGCGATGTCATCCGGATCGGCGACCATCACAAGGGTGTCCGCGCCCGCGTCCAGACCGCGCATGCCCGCCTGCCAGACCAGGGTCCCCGCCAGCCCTTTTCGCCGCACGTCCGGGTGGGACTCGACGTTCTGGTACCTGGCGATACCCGACCCGTCGGTAACCAGGCCGAGTTGGGCCACCAGCTTCCCGCCCAGGAAGGCGCCGAACCAGGCTCCGTGGCCGGCCTCGGTGAGCGACCGCTCGGCCGCGATCCTGGCCGCCAGAAACCGCGGGTTGGCGCCGGGAGTACCGGCGGTGACGACGGCCCGAAGATCGGCCGCCCGCCGCCAGTCCTCGTCTCCGGACAGCTCGCGATAGGTCGCGGCCTCGTTCGGGCGCGGCGGCTCGCTGACGCTCCGGGCCGTCAGGACCGATGACCGGTCAACGCCGAAGCCATCGGCGACCAGTTCGGCCTCGTCGACGATTCCCGCCTCGGTCACGTCGACGCCCAGGGCGACGTGCCGGGCCTCGGGGAACTCGGCAGCGAAGGCCGCGATCCACTTCGCCGCCTCCCCGACGGGCGGAGGGTTCGCGAGCAAGAGAAAGTTGCCCCACCAGTAGTCAGGGTTAGCCGGCGTGCGGATCACCAGATGATCACCGCGATCGGTGACTCGGCTGCCCTCAAGTTTCCTGATCATCAAATCCGTGCGGTAGCCAAGGGAGCGAACATCCACGTTCGGACAGCCTAGCGGCCGACGGCTAGCCGATCGTGAACTCAGCGGGCTTGAAGCGGCGTGTGCGCCGGCGGAAGGAGAAGGTGAAACCGGGCCAGAGCGTGAGGTTGCGTCCCTGGCTGTCGAGGTACCAGCTGGAGCAACCCGAGCCCCAGACCGTCTTCGGCAGCTTGCGCTGCAGTCTCGCGTTGTAGGCGGCAGCCACGTCGGGGCGAACTTCGAACGAGCCGCCTCCCGCGGCCTGGACCTGCTCGATCGCATCGACGATGAAGTTCAGCTGGCTCTCGATCATCAACAGCATCGACGAGTGCCCGAGGCCGGTGTTGGCGCCGGTGAGCTGGAAAAAGTTGGGGAAGCCCGGCACGACGGTGCCGAGGTAGGTCTGCCCGAATGCCTCGGCGAGCGTGCGGCCGCCACGACCGGCCAGCTTTGTGAACATCGGGTTGTCGGTCACGTGGAATCCGGTCGCGAGGATCACCGTGTCGACATTGTGCTCGATGCCGTCAGCGGTCACCACACCGTCGGCGCGGAACTCGATGATCTTCTCGGTGACCAGGCTGACATTCGGCCGGACGATCGCGGGGTAAAAGTCATTCGAGGGCAGCACGCGCTTGCAGCCCAGGTTGTACGTCGGCGTCAGCTGCGACCGCATCTCCTCGTCGGTGACCGCGCTGTACATATGTCTGCGCCACACCGCTTCGGCCCGCTTGAGGATCTTCGGATTCTGCACGAACCCGAAGGCCAGCAGCTCACGTATCCAGTAAACCGCCGCGCGGTTAGCTCGCTGTGCCGACGGCAGCGCCCGGTACAGGACCTTCGTGCGCTGCTTCACCGGGTGGTTGTTGTGCGGCACCACGAAGGGAGCGGTTCGCTGGAAGAGCGTCAGGTGCTCGACCTCGGGCTGGATCGACGGCACGATCTGGATCGCCGAGGCCCCCGTCCCCACGACGGCCACGCGCCGGCCCTCCGGCCGCCAGTCACCGTCCCACCGCGCCGAGTGCATGATCGTGCCGGCGAACGTCTCTATCCCGGGAATGTCAGGCAGCGACGGCTCGGCCAGCGCACCGACCCCGGCGATCAGGTAGCGGGCCGTTAGCTGGCCCTTGGTCGTGCTGATCAGCCAGCGGCCGGTTTCGTCATCCCAGCGGGCGGCGGTCACCTCATGACCGAACCGCAGGTACCTCTCGAGCCGGTGCCTGGCCGCAATCTGCCGCAGGTACTCCCAGAGCTCCGGCTGGGAGGGATAGCTCTCTGACCAGTCAGGTTTCAGCGCGAAAGAGTACGAGTACAGATTCGACTCCACGTCACAACGGCAGCCGGGGTAGGTGTTGTCGCGCCAGGTCCCGCCGACGTCATCGGCCCGCTCCAGGATGATCATGTCGCGGTGGCCTGCCTGCTGCAGCCGGATCGCGGCGCCCAGGCCGGAGAACCCGGAACCGATGATCACGAACGTGACGTGCTGGGGTTCGGCGGCAGCGGTCATGGCGAGCTCCTGACGACGACAAACAGTCATGAACCGAATTCCAGGTTAACTTGCACCAACGCCCGGAACCCCCGAGCCGCGACGCTGGGCGCGAGATCCGGGCCAGCCGCTGCGTCGTCCGCGGCGCGGGAATGCCACGATGGAGCGGTGGTAGAGCTAAAGACACCAGCCGAGATCGAGGCGATGCGGCCGGCTGGCCGGGTCGTGGCGACCGCCCTGCAGGAGATCCGCAAGCACGCAGCCGTCGGCATAAGCCTGACAGAACTCGATCAGCTGGCCCGAGACGTTCTGGTCGAGAACGGCGCGACCTCACCGTTTCTCGGCTATCAGCCGAGCTTCGCGCACTCGCCATTTCCCGGCGTGATCTGCTCCTCGGTGAATGACGTCGCGCTGCACGGCATCCCCGGGCCGTACCGGCTGGCCGACGGGGACCTAGTCAGCATCGACTTTGGCGCCACCTTGCACGGCTGGACCGGCGACTCAGCCATCTCATTCACGGTCGGCACGCCGCGCCCGGCGGACCTGCGGCTGATCGAGACCGCAGAGCGGGCGCTGGCGGCCGGGATAGCAGCGGCCAAGCCGGGCGGCAGGCTCGGTGACGTGTCCGCGGCGATCGGCCGGGTGGCCCGGGCCGCCGGTTACGGGCTGCATACCGACTTTGGCGGGCACGGCGTTGGCCACACGATGCACGAGTCACCGTCGGTGCCCAATGACGGCAAGGCCGGGCGCGGCTTGAAGCTCGAGCCCGGCCTGGTGATTGCGATCGAGCCATGGTTTATGGTCGGCGGCCACGACAGCTATCGCATCGACGACGACGGCTGGACGCTGCGTAGCGGCGACGGCAGCCGGGCAGCCCACGTCGAGCACACGGTCGCCATCACCGCCAGCGGCCCGCAGATCCTGACCACGCTCTAGGACCGGCGCCTGCCGGCCGGCGAGGCCAGCGTCAGAGCGCGCAGACTAGCTCGTGGTCGATCTCCACGAACTCCTCGATCCGGTTCGCGAACTCACCGGCGATCAGCTCCCGGTAGGCCGCAGACGTCGTGTGCGCGTCGTAGGCGGCCTGATCGGCGAAGTGCTCGACGAAGAGCAGATAATCGGGCCTGGCCGGGTCC
>JASIBJ010000235.1 GCA_030045215.1 Streptosporangiaceae bacterium
ACCGCCCATTATCAGTACATCAATGTTATCGACGTCAATGTTGTCGTTCATCCTTGCCGCCTCTCCCTGCTTCCTGGAAGCGGTTTAGAACTGCTTCCCGTGGCCGCAGCAGGAACTCTTGCGCCGCGGCAACCCTTCCGTCCGGATCACGGACAACGAAATTGTCGTGTACGGGTATATCGGAGTGATTGAGAACGAGGTAGTAGCCGTCATTTTCCGTATGAAACGCAGCAAGAGCGACCTCTGGCCTGGAGCAGCCATGCCGGAATAGAACCCCGGCCATATCGGCGACTTTCCCGTAGAAGATGTGCCAGGAAGTCGCGTCGAGGGAGCCAGCCTGGTTGAGCAGCAACTCTAAGGGGAAGGCGAGCGTGAGAACTTGCCCGCTTCCGAATGTATGCGAAACGAATGCCGGGGACTGATCGCGAAACGACGCGATACTCGTGCCCGTCGTGGTCGAGAAGACGGGAGTAAGGTACTCGCCGATCCGGACGTCAATCAATTCAACACCGAGGAATTCCTCTTCTGGCAACGCCTGGGTGGCGTCGGCGATGCTTATGTAGAGGCAGCCGCCGGCCGCGACATAATCCTCAAGCACCGCGCGGTCACCAAGCGTGAGCCTGGCCACCGAGGGGCAGAGCAGTAGTTTGTGGTGCTCTTGTGGCAGCGCGGTGAACTCGTGCGGGATATGAGCCTGCTCGAGCAGCACGTGCGCGTAGAACAACCCGGCGATTGAATCGAGCCGCGCGTCAAGGTACGTGCTGCCGGGCTCCTCCAGCCGGGGCGTGTAAATGGCCACCTGCGGCTGCCAGGACTCAACGGGCCCCTCGAGCAGCGGGGAACCGAAGACCTCGCGGACGCAATGGTAGATCTCCTTGGGGTGGCCGTCGCGGTCCACGATCCCCATGGCGCGCTCCTGCGGACGCCGCTCGTAAGGCCAGCCCTCGGACACGATGTCTTGCCAGCACCAGAGGAATACGGCCTCGGCCCCGCTGGCCAGGCTGCTAAGCGTCGTGTTCCGCACCAGCGGTCCGGCAGTGGCCGGGCCGCAGCCGTAGGCCGCCAATTCGTCCAGGATGACACGTCCGTAGACGCGAGCCAGGGACACGAGAAACGAGCCGAGGTGGGCGGCACCGGCGCTGCGGTTCGACTCCAGGGCGAGGGAAGACCACACCGGGTATGCGTGCACTCCCAGAGTGCCGAGTCCGAGCCCCATCGCCGCGGACAAGCCAAGCTGCAGGTCGCCGATGTTCCCGCTGGTGAGGCAGGCGGTACCCGGGCGGCCTCGCTCGATGGCGGCTGCCATGCGCCGCGCCCACGCAGCCGCCTGAGCCGGGGTTGGCTCGCCGGGCGTGGCTTGCGTCAGCTCGTCGGCCAGATCGATCGCGAGAATGTTGCCGCTGTCAGCCAACGCGGACGCCACGCTGCTGGCCAGGGTTTCCTCCGCCAGCAGCATCTCTTCGTCGTGCCATATGCTGCGTCCGTGCCGCCAGGGGAGGTCCCGTACCTCCCCGTTCAGCCAGATCGTGAGGAGCGTCGGCACGCACAGCAGTCCGTGCTCGTCGGCAATCCGGCAGAGCGTCTTCAGGCGGTCGAGCATGCACGGAGCCACTGTGGCCGGATCCGGCTGGAAGTCCGGCCAGATGAGGAAGAACCGGATGGCGCTGAAGCCAAGTTTCGCGATCGCGGCCGTGTCCGCCCTTATCGCGGACTCATCCCAGTCGTTCCAGTAATTTGCGCCTGCCTGTGACGGAATGTAGTTGACGCCAAGGAAGCGCCGCCGCCGCGTCTCATCCTGGAAGGCCGTGGTCACGATTTCCCGGCCTCCCGCATGCACTGATTCGATTCGAGGGCCGTGCGCACGGCATCAATGACCTGCGCCACCTGGCCGTCGGTTATCTCGGCGTATAGCGGCAGCGTCACCGCGCGTTGGCCAAAGCTTTCAGTTATGGGGAGATCGCCTTCTCGGTAACGGTATCGAGAGCGGTAATAGCTGAACGAGTGACTCGGCGGGTAATGGACGCTCGTCTGGACGCCGCGGGCGGATAGCCAGCGCCGGAATGAGCCGCGGTCAACCTGTTCGTCAAGCACGACGACGAAGAGATGCAGGCCGCCGCGTGCCCAGCCCTCCGCGAAGGGGATGAGCAGTCTGCAGCCGTCCATGCCCTTGAGGTACTTCTCGACCACCGCGCGCCGCCGGCGCCTGTCCTCATGCCGCCGGGCCAGCTGAGCGCGTCCCATGGCGGCCTGCATCTCCGTTGGCCGGTAGTTCAGGCCCGGGTATCGCACGTCATAGCCTGGTTCCCCGGCGTCGGCTACCGGCGACATGCCGTGCGAACGTAGTTGGCGTACCTTCTGCGCCAGCGCGCCGGGGCGGGCCACAACCAGGCCTCCCTCGCCGGTCGTCAGATTCTTCGACGCGTGAAAGCTAAAGCAGCCGATGTCCGAGAACGTACCCAGATAGCCGCCGGACGACTCGACGAACAGTGCGTGTGCGGCGTCCTCGACGAGCCAGAGCCCAGCCTCGGCGCACAGCTGACGGAACCCATCAACGTCGGCGGGGTGGCCCCCGTAGTGCATGACCACGACCGCTTTGGTGCGGGGCGTGATGCGCCGACGAACGTCAGACAGGTCCACCAGCGGGTAACGCAGGCTCGTAATCTCAGCGAAGACGGGGCGTGCCCCGAGCAGGTCCACGACGGACGCGGCCGCCACGAACGAAAGCGAGGGAATGATTACTTCATCGCCGGGCCCGATTCCCAGAGCTAGAAACGCGAGATGGAGCGCCGCCGTTCCGCTGGTGACAAGTACCGCTTCCGGCACGCCCAGGATCTCGGCGCACTCACGCTCAAAGGCAGCCGTCTGCTCGCTGACGGTTAGCCAGCGACCGCGGACCACGGAGGCCACGGCATCGACTTCTTCGCCGTGGATGACAGGCTCGGTCAACGGCACTTGAGCGCTGATTGCTGTCCACTCCCTTTCAGGAAACGCTGAGGGTCAGCGAGGAACTGCTCGCAGGCATACTGATACTGTGTGTGATTGCCAATGTCTACCCAGACGCCAGAATGGCGATATGCATTTACCGGGCTTCCCGATGCCAGGACCTGCTTGAGGAGCGTGGGCATGTCCAGGAAGGCTGGCTCGCCGAACTTGTCCCAAAGCTCTGGTTCCGCGACGTAGATGCCCGCGTTCACGAGGATCGGCAAGGCGGGCTTCTCGTCGAGCGTTACGACCGAATTCAAATCGTCACAGGTCACCACGCCGTAATCTAGCGGCAGCAAGAATTCATGAGCGACCACGGTGACGATCGGTCCCGCACGGTGATGCTCATCCATAAGGTCTGCGAAGTCAATATCCGTGAGGATATCGGCATTGAGCACCAGACAGCAGTCCGCTGGCCGAGGGACGGCGGCCAGCGGGCCAGCCGTACCGAGTGACTGGTCAGTCCTTGAGTAGGAGATGTCCAGGCCGAGCCAACGCCCATCCTGGAAATAATCGCAAATATCTTCAGGTTTATAAGAAATACATAGGATTGCTTGATTGACGCCGAACTCACCGAGACGGCGCAGAAGGATCTCGAGGACGGGCATGCCGCCGATAGGCATTAATGGCTTCGCTATCTCATCCGTGTGCGGTCTCAGGCGCTTGCCGCGCCCACCTGCAAGCACAATCGCTTTCATTGGGTGCTGCCGTTTCGCGTCTCGAGAATTACACGATAAACGTTGAGGATACGGTCAGCCACGTGATCTTGCGTGGTCTCGTTGTTAGCACTATCAGCGTGATAGGTGGCGTAACCATTATCGGCAAGGCTGCGGGCCAGTGCGGGGTCGCTAAGAACCGTGCAGATTGCCTGGGCGATCCCGGTCGGCTCAAC
>JASIBJ010000236.1 GCA_030045215.1 Streptosporangiaceae bacterium
GCCGAGATCCGCCCGGACTGGGACCTGAGCACGCCAGGGCTGCGCGAGGCCTGGAATGCCGGAAATTATGCGCCCTTCCACGGATGGGATCGGCGCTCGCCCGAATCGATGCCGACGTCCTATGAGACATAGCGCAAGGCCGGCAGGCGGATGGGGCTCGTGTCGTCAGCGAACTAGGGGGGTATGAGGCGTGCGCACGGGAGTATGCGAGTTGCTCGGGATCGAACAGCCGATCGTCCAGGCGCCAATGGCTGCGGTTCCGCAACTCGCCGCGGCGGTATCGAACGCAGGCGCGCTCGGCATGCTGACGCTGACCTGGTCCGATGACGCCGGAGCCGTCGTCCGGGAGACCGCGGCGCTGACCACGCGGCCGTTCGGCGGCAACCTCGTTCTCACCGAAGATCATCACCGTCGTCTTGACCAGGCCCTCGACGCCGGCTTGCGGATCGTCTCGTTCATGTGGGGAGATCCCAGCGGCTACGTCGAGCCTGTGCACAACGCCGGCGGAGTCGTTTTGCACACGGTCGGCAGCGCCGACGAAGCACGGCGGGCAGTCGCCTCCGGAGTCGACGTCGTTGTCGCGCAAGGCTGGGAGGCTGGTGGCCATGTGTGGGGCACCATCGCGACGCTGCCACTGGTGCCCGCCGTCGTGGACGCCGTGGCGCCGGTGCCGGTGATCGCGGCCGGCGGGATCGGTGATGCCCGCGGAGTCGCCGCGGTACTCGCCCTGGGCGCCCAGGCCGCGTGGCTGGGCACGCGGTTCCTGCTGGCCGAAGAGATGCCGATCCACGAGGACTACCGGCGCCGACTGATCGCCGCCAACGAGACCGACGCGCAGTGGTACCCCAACCTGTACGAGGTCGGGTGGCCGGATTCTCCGCACCGCGCCCTGCGCAACTCAACGGCCCAGGCCTGGGAGGCCGCGGGACGCCCTCCACTCGCCCACCGCCCAGGAGCAGGCGACGTGATCGGGCACTTCGCCTCCGGCGAGGCCATCGTTCGCTACGAGCCAGCGCCCCCAATGGTCGGGACGACCGGCGAGATCGAAGCACTCTCGATGTGGGCCGGGCAAGACGTCGCACTCGCAAGGCAGTCACAGTCAGCAGCGCAGATCGTCGCCGAACTCACCGCGGGCCTCTGACGCTTTGGACGGCTGGGTCCCGGAACTGACGAGCGCCGCACCATTGTGCGGTACCGGATTGCGGCAAGCCTTCGGTTGGCCTCGGCATCAAATCTTTTGCCTCGTCCTTACTATTTCATAACGGCTGTTTGACCAATATGCCGTAAAAAAGGCATAACCGCCTGAGCCTGGTCGCCTAGCGTGGATAGCGCTCTCCTGACCGGTGCACCCGGACCGGCACATGGTATTCAACGGGGGTCAGTGTGTCTGCTGCGAGACGCCGCGTGCGCCGCACGGTCAAGTACGCAGTGTGCGTTGTGATCATCGCAGTGGCCGCTGTGACCTGCGGCTGGAAGGCGCACGACGACCTGGCGATAACGTCATCGCTCCTGGCGCCCCCGTCGGTAGCGGCTTCGAACCTCAGCGACCGCCAGTGGGAGTGCATCTATCGCTCAATCCGGGCCGCCGTACCCAAGGGGGCCTCCGTCTACATCGGCTCCTCGGATGGCGAGCTGTACTTTCAGCGCCTGAGCGAGCTGTCGACGTCGTGGGCCACGCCAGTGTCGTCACGCTCGGCCGCGCGCCTGAGCCTGGACATAACCGGCGTCCCCCACGACCGCAGCTGCGAGGGTATGAAGCTGAAGGTGACGCGCATATGAGGCCGCTGGAAGTGCTGATCCTCGGCCTGGCCGTGCCTGGGCTTCTGCCGGCCCTGGCAGTAGCGCGTCGGTCCCCAGCCGTCATTTTCCTGGCGCCGATCATCGGCGCGATCATGGCCGCGCTCGCGGCCGAAATCGAGCTGGGGGCCGGGGGCTCGCTGATCGAGTGCTACGTCGTGGTCGCTGTCACGGTCAACGTCGCCGTGGTCGCGTCGCTGCTGATCGCGAGACAGGTCTGGCGGCGGCCGCTCGTGCCCCAGGAAAGCTTCTCCCCTGGGTGGTCGATCCTCACGGTGGTGATCATGCTCGCGGCTCTGGCCGCTCCGCTATCCGGCCTGGCCGCGCACAAAGTCGGCTGGGATGCCAACTCGATCTGGCTGACGCACGCGCTGATGCTGTCCGGCGGCCACCACACGCTGGTCACTGCGCTCAAGGACCCGACGTACGCCTTCGCCAACCCGGATTACCCGCCGCTGGTTCCAGCGGCCGGAGCGCTGGCATTCGCCTTCTTCGGGCAAGGCGACCTGTATCTCGCCATCACCATGACCGAACTAGTCGCGGCGTGTGCGCTCGGCCTTCTGGGCACCGCTATCGCGACCGTTGCCACCAAAGGGCGTCAGTGGACCATCCTCCCGGCAATCGCTGTCGGAGGGGTCCTTTGCGTCTCGGGCTTCGCGATCGCTGGCGTTACCGGCATTGACGGCTATTCTGACCTTCCGTGGTCGGCGGCTGCTGTGGCCGCGATCGTATTCGGGCTCGTCCTGCCGAAGAGCACTCAGTATCTCGTCACGGCCTGGATCTGTGCTATCGCGGCCAGCCTCACCAAGAATGAGGGGCTCATCACCGGTCTGGCGGTGATTGTCCTGATCGCATTGAGGTACCGGCCATTGACGTCCTCGCTGCCCGGGCGCATGCGGGATGGCCTCGGGTTGTCTGGCCCGGTGGCGCGGCTGTGGGTCGAGCGGGCGGCGTTGATCGTCGTGCCGGCTCTGCCTGCCTTGATCTGGGTGGGCGAGATGCGCCTGCTCGGCGTGAAGAATGACTTCTTCGCGTTGTCGACAACCGAATCACTGGGATATCGGGCCGGCGCCGCCGTGGAAAGCATGGCACCCTATCTGATCATTGCTCCCGTCGCTCTCGCGGTGCTGATCCTCGGAGGCATATTCCTGAGCCGGGACTGGAGGCGCAACGGCCTCGGTAACCCGCTCTGGTTGTGGGTCGCCTGCCTGGCCGGGCTGGGAGCCATCTTCGCAACGTACGTGTTTGGCGGCCCGGAGATTCACGCCTGGCTCGGTTCCAGCGCCAACCGGGTGACAGACTTCGGCCAGCTCGCGCTGTACACCGAGCTGGCTATCTGGCTGGTCATCGCCTTCGACAGCCTCTTTTACCGCGAGGATGACAAGGAGGTCGAAAGCTCGCAGCCGCGCGACCGCGTACGCGCCTAGATGCGGCGGCCGCTGCAGCCGGTGCGCAGCAGACTTGAAGAGCCAGTATGCTACCTACGTTCCACAGCGACGGGTGCCGTCGCGGCGAGGGGCTATGGCGCAGCTGGTAGCGCGTCTGCATGGCATGCAGAAGGTCAGGGGTTCGAGTCCCCTTAGCTCCACCCTTAGCTCCACCAGATTGGTCATTGCACGAACCGCATCTTCGGCGGTCCGGCGCTGTGTGGTTGCTGGGCCAGCCGGAACGTGCGGCCCGTCTGTTGCTGGCGGCCGTGGTGTGCGTAAGACCGGGACTATCCGGCCCGGCCCGGTGATCTTGATCCGGGCGATGAGCGCTGCCGTTCCCGAACGCTGTCAGGTACCGGTCGATAGCCGCGCCCGTTTTGACCATTTCGTGCTCGGTGGCAACGGGCCCCAGACTGCACGGGCGGATGGGCATCCACGCCGGCCGAGCGCCAGCCTCAGTTGCCAGATGAACCCAGGACGGCAGGGATGCGGCCGCGGCTTGCACGGGCGTGGCGAGCGGCTGGTGCCTGCAGACGGCCCCCTTGTTATCGGGCAGTGCCCGCCATCGTCCCCGAGTCGCAGGTACGCGAGGGACATCGCAGCACATCGGAGGTGCATGGCAGGAGCCGCCAGCGACACCATCGGCGAAGCCGAGCCGGAGCCGGTGGGCTCGAGCGACCAGGGCGACCCGCGTCAGTCGAGCGGCTGCCTCGCGATGACCTCCGGCTCGCGGCCGGCCAGCAGCCAGCCGCCGGCCGCGGCGACCAGCGGCAGCCCGATCAGCAGGATCAGCACGTCGGTTAGCGGGACGTCGCTGAACATGGCCGACAGGCTGCCGTGCGCCCAGACCAGGCTGGCGACCAGGGCGAAGGCCAGGCCGAGGACCGCGCCGAGCAGGCCGAGCGCGGCCGCGGTCGCCGCCGTGATCGTCCGCCGCGTCGCGGTACTGGCCCCGGTCGC
>JASIBJ010000237.1 GCA_030045215.1 Streptosporangiaceae bacterium
GCCAGCTCGAACGCGCTGAACACCCGGCGCCGGATCGCCAGGGCGTCGGAGATCGTCTTCATGCCCGGCGCGAACTCGGCAAACTCGTCGTGCCCGAAGTAGGACTGCTCTACCCCGGCCGCGACGATGAGGTCGTCGTAGGGAACTTCGACCGGCTGGCCGTTCGGCCGGACCGCCTTGACGACCTTGCGGTCCACGTCGAACCCGGTGACCTCGGCCAGCATGCTCTCGATGTTCTTGTGCCGGGCCAGCAGGCTCCGGAACGGGAAGGCGATCTTGCCTTCGGACAGGATGCCGGTCGCGCACTGATACAGCAGCGGCTGGAACACGTGGCTTGGCGCCTTGTCGATGAGCGTGACCGACACCGGAGCCCGGCGGAGCGCGCGCGCGGCGAACAGCCCGGCGAAGCCTCCGCCGACGATGACGACCTGATGCTGCCTGGCCTGCTGATCCATGGAGCGCCCCCGTTCCGTCCTTAATTCCTCAGCCGGCCGGGTCGTGCCACGTATCCCACTCCGGCAGTAGCGCGTCGGCCTCCTTGGGTCCCCAGCTGCCCCTGGCGTAGGGGTGCACAGGGACGACGTCGCCCAGGACCGGGTCGACGGCTCGCCAGGCGGCCTCGACATTGTCCTCGCGGGCGAACAGCCAGCGTTCACCCGACAAGGCCGCGCCAATGAGCCGGTCGTACGGTCGCATGTCGCCGCTCGACTGGGAGGCGAAGGTGAGTTCCTCCGTCTGCGGTCGCCAGCCGGCACCGGGCTTCTTGCCCGTCACGGTGAGACCGACCTCGGCGTTCGGGTGGATCCGGAAGCGCAGCCCGTTGGACACCATTTGCGGCGCCAGGTCGAACACGTCGTGCGGTGGATGGCGGAACCTGATCGCGACCTCGGTCGCGGTCACCGGCAGGCACTTGCCCGCCCTGATCAGGATCGGCACGTCGGCCCAGCGCCAGCTCTGCGCCGCGGTACGGACCGCCACGTACGTCTCGGTGGTGGACTTCGGATCGACGCCGTCCACCTGGAGGTAGCCGTCGTACTGTCCGCGCACGACCGTGTCGGCTGACAGCGGCTGCAGCGCGCCGATCAGGTCGGACTTCGAGCTCAGCCAGGACTGCATGCCGTTGCCGTCCGGCGGCTCGGCCAGCACCGAGGCCAGCACCTGGAGCAGGTGATTCTGCACCACGTCCCTGATGGCGCCGGTCTCGTCGTAGAACCGCCCGCGATCGGAGACGTCGAACGCCTCGGCCATGGTGATCTGGATACTGCCCACGTGCGTCCGGCTGAGCACCGGCTCGATTACGGAGTTGGCGAACCGTACGAACAGCATGTTCTCCACCGGGTCGAGCCCGAGCCAGTGGTCCACGCGGTAAATGTCATCTTCTGCGTAGTACTGGTGCATGGTCTGGTTCAGCTGTTCGGCGCTGGCCAGGTCACTCCCGAACGGCTTCTCCACCATCACCCTGGCATTCTTGGCCCGGCCGGCCTGGGCGATGCCCTGGGCGATCCGGGCGAAGAGCGGGGGCGGGACCTCCAGGTAATAGAGGACCCGCCGGCCGTCCCCGATTGCGTCCGACATTGCCTGGTACGTGGCGTTATCGTCGAGATCGCCATCGACGTAGCGGAGCAGGCTCAGCATCTTGGCTGCCGCCGGGGCCTTCGGGTCCATCTTGTTGAGTTCCAGCGAGGCCTGCGCGTAGGAGCGGAACTGGTCCAGGCCCCACCCGCTCTTCGCCACGCCGATCACCGGGACGTCCAGGACACCCCGATCGACCAGGCCGACCAGCGCAGGAAACGTCTCGAGCTTGGCCAGGTCTCCGGTAGCGCCGAAGATCACGAGTGCGTCAACCTGCTCATCCGCCATGGTTCCCCCCAGTCACGTCCGCCGCTATCCAGCGCCGGGCCAGTTCGCCGCTAGCCGCTATTCCATCCAATCCCCGCACAAACGCCGCAGGCACCACCCGGCGCGGGTGAACAAGCCGTGCCCGGCCCTGCAGCCGCGGTCGACCCGCCTGACGGCACGGCTTGCTTGTCAGCCGGCCGATCTGGCCGGCCCCGCTCCGGCGTGTCTCATACCGACCGAATGTTCCGGCAGGCTCACCCCGCCGGGGTGACGCGCGGGCGGCCCGCGGGCGCGAGCATGGCTAGGCGATCAACCTCGATCGCCAACGAGATGCGGCCCGCGCCGCCGCCACCAGCCCGGCGGCCCTGGTCGCGGTCTAAGTGAGAGGTCGCTATGACACCACGCGCCACCACCCAGCGTTCACGGCCCCGCACGGCGGTACCCAAGCAGGGCGGCAAGCGAGAGCAGGCCGGCGAGATATCGCAAGAGTCGGCCTGGCAGCGCAGGCACCTGAGCGTTGAGGAGCACGAGGCCCGCGGGCGCGCCGCGCGCACGTCGGCACCGAGATCGGCGCACGCTCACTGGGAGCCCGCGTCCGACCGGCCTGATCCGGTCGCGCTGCTCGAGGAGCAGTCCGCCGGCCGGGTCCCCGAGCTGGTTCCCGTCAGGTACGGCCGCATGCTGGTATCGCCGTTCACCTTCTACCGTGGCGGCGCGCTGATCATGGCTGCCGACCTGGCGAACACCCCGCGTTCCGACATCGAAGTGCAGCTCTGCGGAGACGCGCACCTGTCGAACTTCGGCGGGTTCGGGACGCCAGAACGGCGGATGATCTTCGACATCAACGACTTCGATGAGACCCTGCCCGGTCCGTGGGAGTGGGACGTGAAGCGCCTGGCGGTCAGCTTCGAGGTCATGGGGCGCGATCGCGGGTTCTCGCCCGCCGACTGCCGCGCGATCGTGCTGACCGCCGTGCACGAGTACCGCGAGCGGATGCGGCACGCGGCAGGCCTGGGCACGCTGGATGTCTGGTACGACCAGCTCGAAAGCGAAGAACTCCTCAGGCTGATGCGCCAGGCGGCAAGGAAGCAATCGGTGGGCAAGACGGAACGGCGGCGAGCCGAGCGCAACATCGCGCAGGCCCGCACGCGAGACAGCGCCCGCGTCTTCGCCAAGCGGACCGAGGAGACCGGCGGCGAGCCCCGCATCGTGGCGCAGGAACCGCTGATCACCCCGGTCGAGGATCTGGTCGAGAGCGGATCCGAGTGGAGTGAGAACGCCGACGAGCAGATCAGGGAGCTGCTGCGGGCGTACCGGCAGACGCTCGGCGGGCAGCATCATCCGATCGAGGAGTTCCGCTACGTCCACGCCGCCCGCAAGGTTGTCGGTGTGGGCAGCGTCGGAACCCGGTGCTTCATCCTGCTGATGCTGGGCCGCGATGACAGCGACCCGCTGTTCCTGCAGGTCAAGGAGGCTCAGTCGTCGGTACTCGAGCGTTTCGCCGGCCGCAGCGTCTACCCGAACCACGGCGAGCGGGTCGTCGCGGGCCAGCGCCTGATGCAGGCGGCGAGCGACATCTTCCTTGGCTGGATAACTGCCCGCGGCATGGACGGCCGGGTCCGCGATTTCTACGTCCGCCAGTTCCAGGACTGGAAGGGGAGCGCGGACACCGAGGCCATGACGGTTCCCGCCGCCACCTTCTACGCGCGCATCTGCGGTGCCACCCTGGCCCGCGCGCACGCCAGGTACGGGGACAGGATCGCACTCGCCTCCTACCTGGGGGGCGCGGACAACTTTGACAACGCGATCGCGGACTTCGCTGTCGCCTACGCCGACCAGAATGAGCGGGACTATGACGCCTTCAGCGCCGCGGTGAAGTCGGGCAAGCTGCAGGCCGAGGCTGGCCTCTAGCTAGCCAGAGCAGGCCCGTACTAGCTGGGCTGGGAGCCCCGGCCGACCGCGGACGCGGGATGTGATACCGGCGCGGCGCGCTGTGCGGGCGCCCAGGCCGTGGTCGCTGTCGCGCCGAGCCGTTCCGCGATGTGCTCCCCGACCCGGATGCCGTTCGCGATGGCGGTGAGTGCCGGGTTGACCGCGCCGATACTCGGGAAGAAGCTCGTGTCGGCGACGTACAGGTTGTCCAGTTCGTGGGCCTTGCAGTCGACGTCAAGGACCGAGGTAGCGGGGTCCGTGCCGAACCGACAGGTGCCGGCCTGGTGGGCCACGGCGGCGAGCGGGATGTTCATGCTCATGTAGAAGCTCTTGTGCAGCACGTGGTGCCTGGCCAGGCCGATGTGGTTGAGGATCTTCCGGAACTCGCCGTAGAGGCCGGCGGCCTCGGCCTCGTTGCTCTCGGTGTAGGCGAGGTGAATGTTACCGTCCTCGTCGACCGTGACCCGGTTGTCGGGCTTGGGCAGGTCCTCCGTCGTGAGCCAGAAGTCGACGGCGTGTCGGGCCGCTTCTTCCAGGCTCCAGCCGGGCACGAGCTTGGTCAGGTGCGGCTCCTCGCCCTTCATCGCGCCGGCGTTGGATTTGCCCAGCATCTGGATGTTGCCCAGCGGCCAGTCGCGGCCGTCTCCGCCAACGTAGAAGTCGTTCAGGCCGAGGGTCTTCTGGAAGATGGTGTCGTTCTCTTCGGCGCCAAAGCCGGAAACTGCCTTGCTGACGTGGAACATGTAGTTCCGGCCGACCTGGCCGGATCCATTCGCCAGGCCCGCCGGGTGCGCATCCGACGCTGACCGCAGGAGGATTTTGGCCGTGTTGGCCGCTCCAGCGGCCAGGACCACGATGTCGCCGGTGTAGATGTCCTCCTTGCCGTCTCCGCCATGATCGACGACCACGCCGGTGACTGCCCGGCCGGAGCGGTCGGTCTGCAATCGGATGACCTCGGAGTTGACCAGGAGCGTGACAGTGGGCAGGTCGAGCAGTGGCCGGATGCCGATGATGTCAGCGTCGGCCTTGGCGTGCACCAGGCACGGGTACCCGTCGCAGGTCGCGCACTGGATACAGATGCTGGCGGGCCGATTGGCTTCATCGAGCAAGATCCCGCACGGGGCGTGGAACGGGTGATAGCCGGCCTCGGTCAGCGAATCGGAGATCTGCTGGATGCGCGGCGCGTGCGCAACCGGCGGCCAGGGATACTGCTGCGACCACGGGCCCTCGGTCGGGTCCTCGCCGTGCTCCCCATGCACCTGGTACAGCCACTCGGCCTTGGTGTACCAGGGCTCGAAGTCGGCGTAGCTGACCGGCCAGGCCGGGGAGATCCCGTCAACGTGCCGAATCTCGCCGAAGTCCTCCGGCCGCAGCCGGTAGAGCGCCGCCCCGTACATCTTCGTGGCGCCGCCGACGAAGTAGTGCACCTGCGGCTGGAAAGGAGTGCCGTCGCCGTCATACCAGGTATCGGGCGATATGTACTTGCCGTCCACGAAGACCGGCCCGGGGTCCCAGTTGTCGGCCTCCCTGGTCAGGAACGTGCCGCGCTCGAGCAGCAAGATCCGCTTGCCGGACGGCGCCAGGGTGCGGGCGAGCGTGCCGCCGCCAGCTCCGGTGCCCACGATGATCACATCGAAATGCTCTGCCACGGCAGCCCCCTGGTCAGATCCGCCCACCGTTCACGCTGCCCTTGGCCTGAGCGAGCCGCACCACCCGGCCAGGGTGAATTCGCGCGGCCGTTGCAGGCCTGGGGGAGGTTAGTTGACGTCGCTTTCTGGCCGTCGAATGCCGAGCACGCCCTGGGCGGCCCGGATGCCACTCTTGCCGCCGCCGTGACCGCGCAGGATGTAGGCGAAGCCGACGGCGATGGTGCCGCCCGCCACGGGTCCGGCCAGGTAGG
>JASIBJ010000238.1 GCA_030045215.1 Streptosporangiaceae bacterium
CTGAGGTGGCGGCGGCGGCGACGGAAGCGACAAGGCCGGGACTGAGCACGCTCCCCGCCTCGGTCGGGCGGGTGACCTTTGCCGGCGCGCTGCGCTCGGAGTTCACCAAGATCCGGTCGGTCCGCTCGACCTGGTGGACGCTGCTGGTCATGATGGTGGTGACCATCGGCATCGGTGCCCTGAGCAGTTTCGGGGCAACGAAGCAGCTGCACCACGGCCCGCTGTTCGATCCGACGATGCGGAGCCTGGCCGGGCTCTACCTGAGCCAGCTGGTCATCGCCGTGCTCGGCGCGATGGTCATCACGTCCGAGTACTCGACGGGCATGATCCGCACCTCGCTGACGGTGCTGCCGCGTCGCGGGATGCTCGTCGCGGCGAAGGCGGTGGTGTTCGCCGCGATAACGTTCGTCGTCGGCCTGATCACCTCGTTCGCGTCGTTCTTCCTCGGCCAGGCGATCATGTCCTCGGACCACGTGAACGCGTCACTGGGCCAGCCAGGTGTCCTGCGAGCGGTCATCGGCGGGGCACTGTTCCTGACCGCGTGCGGGCTGCTGGCGTTCGGCGTCGGACTCCTGCTCCGGCACACGGCCGGCGCGATCAGCCTGATGGTGGTGCTGCTATTCGTGATCTCGATCCTGGTCAACTTCCTGCCCTCGAGCTGGCAGAACCACATCGATAAGTGGATCCCGGCCGAGGCCGGCGGCCAGATCTGGACCACCGTCCCGGCGACCGGGAACCCGCCGCTTTTCGCCCCGTGGACAGGGTTCGCGGTGCTGTGCGGCTACGCAGCGATCGCGATCGCGGCGGGCCTGATCCTGTTCCGCAAGCGGAACGCCTGACTCGCTGGCCAGCCGGTTCGGGGCCCGGCTGGCCAGCGCCTGACGCAATGGCCAGTTAACGGAGCGCGTTCCGCGCCGTCGTTACCGCTCTACCGCTGGCATGCCGGGCACCAGAACGTGACGCGCTCCTCGGTGACCGGACCCTGATCGGCCCGCCTGATGATTGCGCCGCAGCGTCGGCACGGCCGCCCGGCCCGGCCGTACACCCAGGTCTGCTCGCCCCTGGCCGGGTTCCCGGTGGTCACCTGACCCACCCGTTCCTTGTTCGCGTCCAGCAGCCGCCGCGCGAGCTCGACCATGTCAGGCAGCGACTCGACCTCGCCGACCGGCCGCCACGGGCTGACCCCGCGCAGGAACAGGGTCTCGGCCTTGTACAGGTTGCCAATCCCGGCCAGGTTGGCTTGGTCCAGAAGTGCCTCGCCGACGGCCCGGGCCGGTGCGGCGAGCAGGCGCCGGACCGCCTCGTCGGCATCCCAGTCCGGGCCGAGCAGGTCCGGCCCGAGGTACCCGACCGCCGCTGACTCCCGGCTGGTCCTGATGATCTCGACGATCCCGAGTTGCTGGCCGACGGCCTGCCACGTGTCGTTCGCGAGCACGATCCTGATCCGGTGGTCGCGGAGCGGGAAATCGGCGGCGCGGCTGATCCGCCAGGACCCCTCCATCCGCAGGTGGGAATGCACCGTCACGTCGCCGTCGACCCTGATCAGCAGGTGCTTGCCGCGGGAGATCGCGCTGGTCACGCTCCGCCCGGTCAGGTCAGTCGTCGCATAGCGCGGCACCCGGATGTCGGAGCGCACCAGGATCCGGCCCGCCAGCGCGTCGTTGAGCTGGCCCGCCGTCCGCCAGACCACATCACCCTCGGGCATGGCCCCAGGATGCCACCGCGGCCGCTACATCAGCCTGCGCAGGCGCAGCAGGTCGAACACGTTCCCGTGGACCTTCAGCTTGCCGGACAGCCAGGCCCGCATGAAACTGCCGGGATCGTCCGCGATGGCGACCACCGTGTCGCTGTCCGCCGTGAACCTGACCTGGGCGGACGTGCCGGGGTCCACCTGGCGCACCGGCTCGGCGCCATGCGGCCCGAGCCTGGTCAGAAACATCAGGCCCAGATCGGGAACGCGCAGGCTCATCGTCCTGTCGGCCAGGTGCCTGGCGCGGTCCTCGGCCTCCATGTCCGCGATCCGGCCGATCAGCTTCTCCAGCGCGATGCGGCACTCCTCGGCTGTCGCCATCATCCCTCGCTTTCAAGGTCATTCATTCTCCGTCCCTGCGCGCGACCGTGGTAGGCCGGGGCCGAGTCGGGCGCGTCGGGTGCGACAGGCTGACGGCGGCGAGGGGTAGCGTTTTGGGCAGGGTGGTGCGGCGGAACCGCACCCGCGGGGGCAAGCCTGGCCGGCGACGACGGGCCGGCCTGCCTGCACCAGCAGAACGGTGGCGAGATGGAGCATGAGACTGACCGGGACGAGCCGGAGGCGGCAGGGGACCTGGCCGCGCGGGAATCCGGCGCCGATCCAGCGGGATATCCGACCGGGCCGTCCGGCGCCGAGGTCAGCGCCCGGCCGGGGACCGGAGAGCCGCGGGTCGATGCGGCGCTCCGGCTGCTCGACCGGCTCCCTGGCCTGCCGGTGAGCGACCATCCCGAGCTCTTCGAGCAGGTGCATGCCCAGCTCACCGACGTCCTCGGCGAGCTGGACTCCGGCACTGCCGGGCCGGCCGGCGCACACGGCAGCTGACGGCCGACATCTATCCCGATGAGCAGGAGGCTGCGGCTCGATGCAGAACTCGTCCGCCGGGGCCTGGCCAGGTCCCGCGACCAGGCGGCCGAGCTGATCGCCACCGGACGCGTCGCCGTGGGCGGCCAGACCGCGGTTAAGGCCGCATCACAGGTGAGCGTTGACGCGGCCATCACCATCGAGCAGGCAGCCGAGGAACCCGATTATGTTTCCCGCGGCGGTCGCAAGCTGGCGGGGGCCCTGGCGGCGTTCCCCGGCCTCGCGGTCGCCGGGCGGCGCTGCCTGGACGCTGGTGCATCGACCGGCGGGTTCACCGACGTGCTCCTGAGAGCCGGGGCCGCGCACGTCGTGGCCGTCGACGTCGGCTACGGCCAGCTGGCCTGGTCGCTGCGGACAGACGAGCGGGTCACCGTCCTGGAGCGGGTCAACGTGCGCACGCTGACTCCCGATCAGGTCGCCCCGGCCCCCGAACTGGTCGTGGCCGACCTGTCGTTCATCTCGCTTGCGCTTGTGCTGCCGGCCCTGGTTGCCAGCGCCGCGCCGGACGCCGACTTCCTGCTGATGGTCAAGCCGCAATTCGAGGTCGGCAAGAATATGGTCGGCGATGGCGTGGTGCGAGATCCCGACCTGCGCGCCGCCGCGGTCACCGCGGTGACGGATGCGGCGGGCCAGTTGGGCCTCGGCGTGCTCGGCGTGACGGCGAGCCCGCTACCCGGCCCGGCCGGCAACGTTGAGTATTTCCTGTGGCTGCGCCGGGGAGCGCCGCCGCTGGACCCCGGCGAGTTGCGCCGGGCTATCGCGGAGGGACCGCAATGAGCGGGCAGGGTGGATCGGGCCGGACGATGCTCCTGGTCGCGCACACTGGCCGGCCAGCCGCCCTCCGGGTCGCGCGGGTCATGGCGAAGCGGCTCGCGACGGCGGGCGTCGCCCTTCGGGTGCTGGCGCCCGAGGCCGACCAACTCTGCCTGGAGGCCCCGACTTCCGTCCCGGTCTCGCCTGCGGCGGCAGAGGGGACCGAGATGGTCCTGGTGGTGGGTGGCGACGGCACGCTGTTGCGGGCCGCCGAGCTGGCCCGGCCGGCCGGGGTTCCGCTCCTGGGTGTCAACCTCGGCCACGTCGGGTTCCTGGCCGAGGCCGAGCCCGAGGATCTGATCGCCGCCGTCGACAGCGTGGTCGACCGCAAGTACGAGGTCGAGCAGCGGATGACGATCGACGTCACGGTTCGGTTCAACGGCGAGTGGCTGACCCGGACCTGGGCGCTCAACGAGGCGACGGTGGAGAAGTCGGCCAGGGAGCGAATGCTCGACCTGGTGACCGAGGTCGACGGCCGGCCGCTGTCGAGGTGGGGCTGCGACGGCGTGGTGTTTGCTACGCCGACTGGCTCCACGGCCTACGCATTCTCGGCCGGCGGCCCGGTTGTCTGGCCGGAGGTGGAGGCTCTGCTGCTGGTACCGATCAGCGCGCACGCGCTCTTCGCCGGGCCGATGGTGGTGTCGCCCAGGTCGGTGCTCGCCGCCGAGGTCATCGGCACGGCCGGCGGTCTACCTGAGACGGCAGGGGGCGTTCTGTGGTGCGATGGGCGACGTAAGGTCGAACTTCCGCCCGGCTCCCGAGTTGAGGTCCAGCGCGGCGACCGCCCGGTCCTGCTGGCCCGGCTGCCGGTGCGTACCGGGGCCGAGGTCAGGATCGGAGCGCCGTTCACCGACCGGCTGGTGGCGAAATTCCGGCTGCCGGTGGCAGGCTGGCGCGGGCAGGGTGGTTATGACCGGGCGGGGCACGGCGATGGCGGACAGGCGGAGAGCTGACAGCGCAGGCAAGGAGCCGGGCGGCCATGCTTGAGGAAGTGCGGATTACCGGCCTCGGGGTGATCGACGAGGCGGTGCTCGAGCTATCGGGCGGCTTCAACGTCGTCACCGGCGAGACCGGGGCGGGCAAGACCATGGTCGTGTCCGGCCTTGGCTTGCTGTTCGGCGGACGGGCCGACCCGTCGCGGGTCCGGCCGGGCGCCGAGCGGGCGCTGGTCGAGGGACGGCTGATCATCGACCCGGACGGCGCCGTAGCCCGGCAGGTCAATGAATCGGGCGGCGACCTGGACGATGACGGCAGCACGTTGCTGCTGAGCCGGTCGGTCAGCGCCGAAGGCCGCTCCCGGGCCACGGCCGGCGGCCGGTCGGTGCCGGTGTCGCTGCTGACCTACCTGGCCGATGACCTGGTGGCTGTGCACGGCCAGGCCGACCAGCAGCAGCTGCTGAAGCCCGGCCGACAGCGGCAGGCGCTCGACCGTTTCAGCGGCCCGGCCTTCGCCGAGCTTCTCGCCTCGTATCAGCGTGCTTACCACCGGCACCAGGAAGTCGCGGCGGAGCTGGCGGAGCTGACCACGGCGGCCAGGGAACGCGCGCGCGAGGCGGACGAACTGCGCCGCGGCCTCGATGAGGTTCAGCGGGCCGAGCCGGTCGAGGGTGAGGACATCGAGCTGGTCGCGGAGGAGGAGCGGCTGGCCAACGCCGACGCGCTGCACAGCGCCGCCACCACCGCGCACGAGGCGCTGCTTGGCGATCCGTCCAGCGGCAGCTATGACGCCGCGGACGCGATCACGCTGCTGGCCGCGGCGCGGACCGCGCTTGAGTCGGCCGCGCAGCATGACCCCCTGCTGGCCGCCCTCGCCGCGCGAGTCGGCGAGGCCGCCTACCTCGTGTCGGATGTCGCGACCGAACTGGCTTCGTACGCCGAGTCCATCGAGGCCGACCCTGGTCGGCTGGCCGTGGTGCAGGAGCGGCGAGCCGAGCTGACCAGGCTGGTGCGCGCCTACGGCGGCCGGCTGGCCGACGGCTCGCCCGGCGGTGATCTGGCGGCCGTCCTGGCCTGGGCGAAGGCGGCCAGCACGCGACTGACCGAACTCGACAGCGACGAGGACCGGATCGGCGCGCTGGCCCAGCAGGAGGCTGATCTCGCGGCCACGGTGGCGGAGCTGGCAGGCCAGCTGACGGAGGCCAGGAAGCAGACGGCCGTCCGGTTCGGCACTGCCGTCTCGGCAGAGCTCACCGAGCTGGCCATGCCGCATGCGAGGGTTACCGTCGCCGTGACGGCCGCCCAGGGTTTCGGACCGCACGGCGCGGACGAAGTGGAGATCAGGCTGACCGCCCATCAGGGCGCGACACCGCTGCCGCTGCACAGGGGCGCATCAGGCGGCGAGCTGTCGCGGGTCATGCTGGCCATCGAGGTGGTGTTCGCCGGTGCCGACCCGGTGCCAACGTTTGTCTTCGACGAGGTCGATGCGGGAGTTGGCGGGAAGGCGGCGGTCGAGATCGGTCGCCGCCTCGCCCGGCTGGCGCGGCTAGCGCAAGTGATAGTGGTCACGCACCTGCCGCAGGTCGCGGCGTTCGCCGACACGCACCTGGTCGTTGAGAAGACGAGCGACGGGACGGTGGTGCGCAGCGGCATTACCAGGCTCGATGGCGCCGGTCGGGTCAAAGAGCTGTCCAGGATGCTGGCCGGCCTGGAGGACTCGGAGTTCGGCCGCGCCCATGCCGGTGAATTGCTGCAGGCCGCCGCAGCCGAGCGCGCTGCCGCCGACCGGACCTGACGCTCAGGCCGAGCGGCCGGGCGGGCTGCGCCCAGGGCTGATGCCCGCAGATCGCGAAAGCTCACCCGGCAGGTGTGAGCAAAATTACAGCCCTGTACTTTTAGCAACAGACGATGACGCGTCTCGGAGATGCCCGTCTGGAGTAGGCATTACACAAGATCTGGCAAAATGGCTGTCCAATGAAAGCGCCCGGGCGAGGCTTCACCGCTACGCGCCGGTCTAGGTCGCGGGACCTGACCGGCGTGACGGGTAGGGCTCGCCTCGATCGGCGCACGAAGAACCTCACCAAGCGGCTGCAGCCCGGTGACATCGCGATCATCGACCACGCCGACCTGGATCGGGTCGCCGCCGACTCCCTGGTCAGGTGCCAGGTGGCGGCGGTGGTGAACGCCGCCCCGAGCATCAGCGGGCGGTATCCGAACCTCGGGCCGCAATTGCTGGTCGATGCCGGGATCCCGCTGATCGACGACATCGGCGACGAGGTCTTCGAGCAGGTCAAGGAGGGTCAGCAGGTCCGGCTGGATGGCGAGACCCTCTACGTTGACGACAGAGTCGTCGCCAAGGGAACGCTGCAGACGACCGAGTCGGTGGCCGCCGACATGGCCGCGGCTAAAGACGGGCTTTCGCTCCAGCTGAAGGCGTTCGTCACGAACACCTTCGAGTACATCAACCGGGACTCCGAGTTGCTGGTCGAGGGCATCCGCCTGCCGCCGCTGCGGACCAAGCTGGCGGGGCGGCACGCGCTGGTCGTGGCCAGGGGCTACCGCTATTACGAGGACCTGCAGGCCCTGCGCGCGTACATCAGGGAGTTCAAGCCCGTCATGATCGGCGTCGATGGCGGAGCCAACGCGCTGATCGAGGCGGGCTACTGGCCGCACCTGATCGTCGGCGACATGGACTCGGTGTCTGACCGGGCGCTGAAGTCGGGCGCCGAGATCGTCGTCCACGCCTATCGCAATGGCCACGCCCCCGGCCTGCCCAGGGTTCAGGATCTTGGCATCGAGTCCGTCACCCTGCCCGCCGACGGCACGAGCGAGGATGTGGGCGTGCTGCTGGCCGACGAGGCCGGAGCCAGCCTCATCGTGACCGTGGGCATGCGCTTCGGGCTGGTGGAGTTCCTGGACAAGGGCCGCAGCGGCATGGCCAGCGCGGTACTGACTCGCATCAGGGTCGGCGACAAGATCGTTGACGCCAAGGGCGTCAGCCGGCTGTATCAGAGCCGGATCTCGGCCTGGTCGCTGACCTTGCTCGTCGTCGCCGCGCTCCTGCCGGTCATCGCGCTCGGCTGGACGCCGGTGGGCCGGTTGGTCCTCGGATACTTCGGCACATTCCTGCGCCCCGTGTGGGACTGGCTGACTGGACTGTTGTAGTGATCGACTTCAGGTACCACCTGGTCTCCATAATCGCGATCTTCCTGGCACTGGCCGTGGGCCTCGTGGTCGGCGCCACGACGCTGACCGGACCGACCGAGACCGCGCTCAGCAAGGCCGAGCAAAGGGTCAGCCAGGAGAACGCCGCGTTGCGAACCCAGAACGCCGCGCTCAACCAGGAGTTCAAGGCCGACCAGGCGTTCGCCCAGGCGAGCTCGGACCGGCTGCTGCCCGGCCTGCTGACCGGGCGCAAGGTTGTGCTCGTCGTGCCGCCGGGCACGGACGGCACGATGGTGTCGGGCGTCACCGCGGCGCTGCAGCAGGCCGGCGCGACGATCACCGGCAAGGTGACGCTCCAGCCGTCGTTCTTCGACTTCAGCGGGCCGACCGAGACCAGCCTCAACCAGCTGGCCGATCCGCTGGCGTCACAGACGGGCGTGACACTTCCGCAGATCACGAACGCGGCGATCAGCGGCCAGCAGACAGCCGCGACCGTTCTGGCGGCCGCGATCTTGACCAAGAGCCCGACGGGCGTCGGACTGCCGGCCGCCGCCAGTCACACGATCTTGTCCCAGTTCAACGGATACCTGACGGTCAGCCCCACGACGGGGTCGACGCTGGCCGAGGCCTCGCTCGCGGTCCTTTTCACGCCGGCCGGAGGCCAGACCAGCGGCGCGCAGGCCGCCGCGGTCAGTCAGACGCTCGATGACGTCGCTGCAGCGCTGCATTCCTATAGCCTCGGTACGGTAATGGCGGGCAGCACGGACGCCATCCCGAACAGCGCGATCACTAACATGGGCGGCTCGGCGTCCACGGTCGACTACGCCGACACCGCTACCGGGCAGGTTGAGGTCGCGGAGGCACTGGCCGACCTGATCCAGGGCAAGGCGCCGGCTGCGTACGGCGTGGAGCCCGGCACGGCACCGAGTCCGGCACCGACGCCGTCGGCCACGCCTACTCCGACCTCTACTCCGGCCTCGAAGGGAAAGACCAAGTGAGCGGCACCGGGCTCAGGTCGGCGCTGGCATCCGCCGCCGTGGCTCGGCTCACCTACGCCGCGCTCGGACGGCGGCCGCCGGCCGGTAAGCACGCGTGGACCAGGACCAATCACCGAGGCGAGCCGATCACGCTGCTCGAGGGGCCGGCGGTGGCCGCCGGTGGCGTGGCCGGTGCCTTGCTCGCAGCGGGCCCGGGCCAGCGCGCCCGGATCGCGATGGCGGTGGCCGGTGCCGGGGCGGCCGCGTTCGGCGGGTACGACGACCTGGCCGGTGACGGCTCAAGCAAGGGCTTCCGCGGCCACCTGGGCGCGCTGCGCAAGGGCGAGCTGACCACGGGGGCAGTCAAGATCGTCGGTATCGGCGCCACCGGCCTGG
>JASIBJ010000239.1 GCA_030045215.1 Streptosporangiaceae bacterium
CGGTTAGCCCCGCCGGTGTGGTGGGATGATGTTTCATCAATTTGGTAATAAGTTCGTCATATTTTTGCCAGTTCCGAGCGAGCCAAGACGGCAGAGCGTCCCTGTGCCGTCCTGTGGGGTCCGGTCCGGGTCGGCCGCGCGGCAGCCGCTGCGCCGCCGCAGGCGGGCCGACCATCGGATTCTGGCGGTACACCTGCCTTAGCCTGGAAGCGAGGAATACCCGGCTCGTGAGCATCGCTGCCGGGCGTTTCCCCAGGAATCCGTCCTGGTTGAGGGGCCCTGCCTCGCCTCCGTTCGCTACTGGCGTAGCTGTGAGGAGACAGCTTTCGCTTCGGGCGTAGGTGGGAACACAGCCTCTTCAGCCTAAGTTGGATTGGGATGAACGCCCTTCTGGCGGGGAACGTTTTGAGTAGTGCGGCATGTCGCACGCCATGGCGTCGCCCGGCACACGGGCTAACATGCGGAAGGGATAGGGCAGTACGAGTGCCTCCCCGACCGCTCTGTGAGGAGCGACGAGATGTTCGAGAGGTTTACCGACCGGGCGCGGCGGGTTGTGGTCCTGGCTCAAGAAGAGGCCAGGATGCTCAACCACAACTACATCGGCACCGAGCACATCCTGCTTGGCCTCATTCATGAGGGCGAGGGTGTAGCGGCGAAGGCGCTTGAGTCGCTTGGGATAAGCCTCGAGGCGGTGCGGCAGCAGGTTGAGGAGATTATCGGCCAGGGCCAGCAAGCGCCATCGGGGCACATCCCGTTCACGCCGCGGGCCAAGAAGGTGCTGGAGCTGTCGCTACGGGAGGCGCTGCAGCTCGGCCACAACTACATCGGCACCGAGCACATCTTGCTTGGCCTGATTCGCGAGGGCGAGGGCGTTGCCGCCCAGGTTCTGGTCCGGCTCGGCGCCGACCTGAACCGCGTCCGCCAGCAGGTGATTCAGCTGCTGCATGGCTACCAGGGCAAGGAGCCTGCGGCGGCCGGCGCGCCATCCGAGAGCGCACCGTCTACGTCGCTCGTACTCGACCAGTTTGGCCGGAACCTGACCGCCGCGGCGCGGGAGGGGAAGCTCGACCCTGTCATCGGCAGGGAAAAGGAAATCGAGCGGGTCATGCAGGTGCTGTCGCGCCGTACCAAGAACAACCCCGTGCTGGTGGGCGAGCCCGGAGTCGGCAAGACGGCCGTCGTGGAGGGGCTGGCGCAGAAGATCGTCAAGGGCGAGGTGCCGGAGACTCTCAAGGAGAAGCAGCTCTACACGCTTGACCTGGGAGCACTGGTGGCTGGCAGCCGGTACCGCGGTGACTTCGAGGAAAGGTTGAAGAAGGTCCTCAAGGAGATCAGGACCCGCGGCGACATCATCCTGTTCATCGACGAGATCCACACCCTGGTTGGCGCCGGCGCCGCTGAGGGCGCAATCGACGCGGCTTCGATCCTGAAGCCGATGCTGGCTCGCGGCGAGCTGCAGACCATCGGCGCCAGCACGCTGGATGAGTACCGCAAGCACCTGGAGAAAGACGCGGCACTGGAGCGCCGCTTCCAGCCGATCCAGGTCGCCGAGCCGACGATCTCGCACACGATCGAGATCCTCAAGGGGCTGCGGGACCGGTACGAGGCACATCACCGCGTCACGATTACCGATGACGCGCTGGTGGCCGCGGCCCAGCTGGCCGACCGTTACATCAGCGACCGGTTCCTGCCGGACAAGGCGATCGACCTGATCGACGAGGCGGGCTCGCGGATGCGCATCCGCAGGATGACTGCGCCGCCGGACCTGCGTGACTACGACGAGCGCATCGCTGACGTCCGGCGGGAGAAGGAGTCGGCGATCGACTCCCAGGACTTCGAGAAGGCCGCGTCACTGCGCGACACCGAGAAGCAGCTGATCGACAAGAAGGACGCGCGGGAGAAGGAGTGGAAGGCCGGCGACATGGACACCCCGGCCGAGGTGAACGAGGAGCTCATCGCCGAGGTCCTGGCCACCGCCACGGGCATCCCGGTGTTCAAGCTCACCGAGGAGGAGTCGCAGCGGCTGCTGCGGATGGAAGACGAGCTGCACCGGCGCGTGGTCGGCCAGCACGACGCCATCAAGGCGCTCTCCCAGGCGATCAGGCGGACCAGGGCCGGCCTGAAAGATCCCAAGCGCCCGGGCGGGTCGTTCATCTTCGCCGGGCCGTCCGGCGTCGGCAAGACCGAGCTGTCCAGGACGCTAGCGGAGTTCCTGTTCGGTGACGAGGACTCGCTCATTCAGCTGGACATGAGCGAGTACATGGAGAAGCACACTGTCTCGCGGCTCTTCGGCTCACCGCCGGGCTACGTCGGCTACGAGGAAGGCGGGCAGCTGACCGAGAAGGTCAGGCGCAAGCCGTTCTCGGTCGTGCTGTTCGACGAGATCGAGAAGGCGCACGGCGACATCTTCAACTCGCTGCTGCAGATCCTGGAGGACGGGCGGCTCACCGACGCGCAGGGCCGGGTTGTCGACTTCAAGAACACCGTCATCATCATGACGACCAACCTCGGCACCAAGGACATCTCCAAGGGCGTGACCGTGGGCTTCGGCGCGGCCAGCGAGTCGAAGGGCTCGTATGACCGGATGAAGGCGAAGGTCGGCGAGGAGCTCAAGCAGCACTTCCGGCCGGAGTTCCTGAACCGCGTCGACGACGTCATCGTGTTCCACCAGCTCAGCCAGGAAGAGATCTTCGAGATCGTCGATCTGATGGTGAGCAAGGTGGACGAGCGGCTTCGCGACCGCGACATGGGCATCGAGATCCGGCCGGCGGCCAAGACGCTGCTGTCGAAGAAGGGCTACGACCCGGTTCTCGGCGCCCGGCCGCTGCGGCGGACGATTCAGCGCGAGATCGAGGATCACCTGTCGGAGAAGATCCTCTTCGGCGAGCTGAAGGCCGGCCAGATCGTCATCGTGGATACCGAGGGTTCTGGCGAAGACGAACAGTTCGTCTTCCGCGGCGTCACCAAGCCGGCCGAAGTGCCGGACGCGCCGCCCGAGGCAGTGGAGTCCAAGGCCGGCGCCAGCGGGGCAACGGCGACGGCGTCCGACTAGGACGGCTCGTCTCCCGGCAGCGCAAACGATCCGTCCGTGCACCGGGTGACAAGTCCATCGGCTATCAGGGCAGCGAGCGACCTGGCTCGCTGCCCTGAGTCGTCCCAGGCGCCTGCCAGCTGGCTCGCCGGGACCGGACCGCCGGCCGCCCGCAAGACCGCGAGCAGCCGCCCGCGGCAGTGGCGGTCACTGCCCGCATAGGCTGGAGCGGCGCGACCAGCAGGCGCGGGCGGGCAGCCGCGCTCGCGCCAGGCGCACAGGTCCGCCAGCGGGCAGTCGGCACATCTGGGTTTCGCCGCGGTGCAGACCAGGGCGCCCAGTTCCATCACGCCCACCGACCAGCGCGCCGCGGTGCGCCCGTCCGCCGGCAGCAGCGACTCGGCCAGCCGTAGCTCGGCCGCAGACTGGGCCGCCCGAGGCTGGCCCTCGCCGTTGACCAAGCGGGCGAGGACTCGCCGGACGTTCGTATCCAGCACCGCGTGCCGATGCCCGTACGCGAAGCTCGCGACTGCTGCCGCGGTGTAGGAGCCGATACCGGGGAGCGCCCGCAGCTGGTCGGCGCGGGCGGGTACCTGGCCACCGTGCCGGGACACCATGAGCTGGGCACTTGCGTGCAGCCGGACGGCCCTCCTCGGGTAACCGAGCCTGTCCCATTGCCGTACGGCGTCGGCGGCCGAGGCCGCGGCGAGCGATCCCGGGCTGGGCCAGCGGGCGAGCCACGCCGGGTGCGCGGGCAGCACCCGGCTCACGGGCGTCTGCTGCAGCATGATCTCGCTGACCAGGATTGACCAGGCTGAGGCGTCTGCACGGCGCCAAGGCAGGTCTCTTGCGTTTTGGGCGTACCAGTCCCGGACCGGCGCCAGGTAAGGAGAGGTCATGGTGGCTCGATCGTCGCACGCGCCGGGCGCGCCGTGAGCAGCCAACACGTCCGACACCGCCCAAACGGCCGCGTTGACCTCCAGCGGCACGAAGTACCTCAAGCCGACGAGCTGCGGATGCCCGGATCCGGGAGGACGGCGGTTCGTTGCCGCGCGCTCCCGCGAGGCTCTTGCATACTCAGCGTATGGCGACCAACACGGTCCGTCGGATACCGCCAGAGCTGCCTGCGGCAACGACGTACTGGCGGCGGCGCTTCATCACGCTCGTCCTTGGCCTGTCAATCCTGGCCCCGATGGCCTGGGCCTTCTCCGGCTCCCTCGGGGGCTCGTCGCCTTCTGCCCCGGCCGCCGCGACGAAAAAGCTGGACGGCGGCCCGACCCGGCCTGCCGCATCGGCAGCGGCCCCAGCCAGCCACACTGCGGCGACCAGCCCGAGCGCCGGCGTGCCTGGGCTCGGCGAGGCGAGCGGCACGGCCGGCTTGCTGCCCTGCCCGGCCGGAGCCGTGGTGCTCAGCCTCTTCTCCAGCCAGTCGAGCTATTCAACCAGCCAGACGCCGGAGTTCGACGTGGACGTGGTCTCGACTGCCGCTCAGGCCTGTACGTTCGACATAGGGTCCGCGCACATAGTGCTGCACATCTCGGCCGGCTCGCTGCCGATCTGGAGTTCCGGCGCGTGCGGCGAGGGCGAGTCGTCGCTGGTGACCGAACTCCTCCGTGGCATCCCTAGCGTCGTCTCTATCGGCTGGCACGGCCAGCACTCAACGCCGGGCTGCCCGGCGGCTGGCGCCCTGGCCGCGGGAGCCAGCTACACGGCCGTTGCCGCGGACGGGACGCTCAGGAGCAACCCGCTGGTCTTCCAGATCGGCTGACGGTCGGCCCAGGCCTTCCGCCGCTACGGGTAGCGATCCAGCAATGTTGCCTCGGCCAGCCGGGAGAGGCCTTCGCGAATCCTCGTCGCCTGGGCGGAGTCAATCCCTGCCACCTGCCGCAGGTCCGCGGCGCTCGCGGACAGCAGTTTCTGCAGCCCGCCGAAGTGCGCGATCAGCCGGTCGGCCGCGGCGGGGTCGAGCCTGGGTATCCGGCCGAGCAGCCGGTACCCACGCGGGCTCACCGGCTGGTCGAGGTCGTCGGCGAGCCCCGGCCGCACCGCGTCCGCGACGGCGGCCATGTCCAGCAGTTCGTCCGCGTTGAGTCGGGCCAGCCGGTCCGATAGCTGCGTGCCTGAGCCCAGCGGCCCTGGTGGCGCGTAATCACGCACCAGGTACTCCCGATCCTGTCCGCCTCCCGCCGTCAGCTCGTTCAGCTGCAGCGTGAGCAGCCCGCCATCGGTACCGAGTTCGACCAGGTGACCGCCGATCTCATCGGCCATCCGGCTGGCCATCTCGAGCCGCTGCGCGACCGAGGCCACGTCGCGCAGCGTCACCCGGTCCTCGATCTCCAGGCCCGACAGCGCGCCCGTCGCCTCATCAAGCCGGCGCTTATACCGCTCCAGGGTCGCGAGCGCCTGGTGCGCACGAGCCAGCAAGGTCGCCGAGTCCTCGAGCACGTGCCGCTCGCCGTGGTCGTCGTAGACGGCGATGACGCTCATGGACTTGCTGACCGTGATGACCGGGAAGCCGGTCTGGCGGGCCACCCGCTCGGCGGTCCGATGCCTGGTACCCGACTCCTGCGTAGGCAGCTCGGGATCGGGCACGAGCTGGACCGCCGCCCGCAGAATCGTCGTGCCGGCCCGGTCGAGGACTATCGCGCCGTCCATCTTGGCCAGTTCGCGCAGCCGGGTCGCGGAAAACTCCGCACCGAGCTCGAAGCCGCCTGAGCAGATGTCCCGGACGACGTCGTCGTAGCCCAGCACGATGAGCGCGCCGGTGTGGCCCCGCACGATCCGCTCTAGCCCGTTCCTGATTGCGGTCCCCGGCGCTACCACCGCGAGCGCGGCCCGGCGCCGCTCGTCCCGCCTGTTGCTCACCGCAAGCACCTGCCTACCGGACGTTGCTTGTGCTGGCAGTCTAACGGCCGGTTGCGGTCACCGAGTCAAGCGCCGAGCGCAGCGGTGATCGCCGACCGGATATCGGCGGCCTCCTGCACCTTCAGTTGCGCGCCCGGCTCCAGGCATTCCTCGCCGCCACATTGCAGCCCTGAGCCGGCCGGCACGATCGCGCGGCGAAACCCCATCCGCGCGGCCTCGGCCAGCCTGCGCTGGACCCCGGTCACGCGCCGGATCTCACCGGCCAGCCCGACCTCGCCGATCGCGACAACCTCTGCCGGGATGCTGATGTTCGCCAGCGAGCTGGCGACCGCCAGCGCGAG
>JASIBJ010000240.1 GCA_030045215.1 Streptosporangiaceae bacterium
CCTGGGCGCTCGGTTGCCGTGACCTGCCTGCTGAGCTGGGCAAGGGACCGGCGTACCTGTTTGTCCAGTGGGGCGGCGGCACGGTCACGGACTGCCGCATCATCGGCCCAGACGACCCGCTCGATGCGACCTACGTGCTGACCATGGATTACCGGGACTGGAACGCGCTGCACCACGGCTACGACGCGCAGCGGACCGTCATGTACCGCAAGATCCTGCTCGAGGACGGCAACCTGCTCGAGTTTTTCAAGACGATCTATTTCTTCGTCGAGTGCCTCGCCGTTATCGGCGCAGTGCCGGCCGAGTATCCGGAGCTCGCCATAAGGTAGGCCTGCCGGGGCTGGAATCGCGACTGTCCCGGCCTTATCGGCCTGGCGGCTCCGCCCGTTTTGTGCCAGCGGACTCGGGGGCGCGTTCGGCTTCCGCGGCGGTGGAGAGCACGGCCTTGACCTGGCCGGCTATGTCCGGGCCGCCAGGCAGCAGCGCCTCGAAGATGGCGCCGCCGATCGTGAAACCCCACGCGCCGGCCTCCCCGATGTCGCGTATCTGCCGAGGGGAGGCGACCGAGCCGGCGACGATCACCGGCCCGGATGCGGCCGCGACCACGGCCCGAACCAGCGAGACGGGGTCCGCCGAGGGGTGCCGGTAGGCGAGCAGGTCGAGGCCGTCGATGCCCGGCGTCGCGGTGAGCTCGCGAGCGTGCTCGGCAATCTCGCGAATCTCGCCCTTCAGGATGCTGGGATGATCCACGACCGTGCCGGGGAACGGGCAATAGCGCATACCAGAGCCGGCGAGGATCTCGCGGCCCCGGTCAGGATGTGTGCCGCCCAGCACCCAGTCCACGCCGATGCTGCCGGCCGCGGAAATGCTCCTGATCTCGGCATCCTCCGTGGTCGAGACCACCTCGAGCATGACCTCGAGGCCATCGTCGTGTGCTGCCTTGGTGACACGGGCGAGCTCATCCGGGGTTGCGCCGATGTCCTTGAAGCCCACGTAGCGCAGCCCCGTGCCGCGTACCTGGTCGTAGACCTGGCGCGCGTTGGCGACCGTGGCGTCGTGGTGAGTCAGCATGAAGACGAACTCAGGCACGTTCCAGATTCCTCGTTTCCCGCGCAGCCGCGGCCTCGTGCCGGATCGGTACGCCGAGCAGCAGCTCGGGCATTGCCTGGATCACGTATTCGGGCATCGCAGACGGTTCGGCAACGGCGACGTCGGCTGGGCTCGTGGCGCCGGTGAGCACCAGCACTCCGGCCATGCCCGCGCTCCTGGCCATCACCATGTCCGTGCTGAGCCGGTCTCCCACCAGGGCAGCGCGAGCCGCCGCCACCCCCAGCCGCTCCAGCACCGCGGCGGCCATGTGCCTGCTCGGCTTCCCGACGACTGCCTCGGCGACGGCGCCGGTGCAGGCCTCAACGGCGGCCAGCATGGCCGCGCAGTCGGGCAGGCCGCCGTCGGGAGTCGGACAGTACGGGTCCGGGTTGGTCGCCACGAGCCTGGCCCCGCGCAGCCGCACCGCCCGGTAGGCGGCGAGCAGCTTGGCGTAGTCGAAGGTGCGGTCAAACGCCACGACGACCACGTCCGCGGCCGCGGGATCCAGGGTGAGGGCGAACCCGGCAGCCGACAGGGTGTCCAGGAGCAGCGGCTCGCCGAGCACCAGCAGCCGGGCCTGCCGGCAGGCTGACCGCAGGTACGACACCAGCGCATCGGTGGCGGTCACCACGTCCGCGCCGGTCGCCTCGACGCCAAGGCCGCGCAGCTTGCCGGCGTAGTCCTCCGCGCTGTGCAGGGGGTTGTTGGTCACGAACACGACCGGGCGGCCGGCCTCGCGGATGCGCCAGATCGTCTCGATCGCGCCCGGCAGCGGCGCGTCGCCGAGGTAGACCGTGCCATCCAGGTCGAATGCGTAGCCGTCGAACAGAAAGGTCGGCGGCCCCCGATGCTCTGCGCTCACGGCACTGCCCCCGCGATTCCCGCCCTCGCGGCGCCCGCTCGCGTGACGGCGGTCCTCGTGATGCCAGCCTCAGCTAGCACGGCGGCAACGTCCGCCGGCTCCCAGATCCCGAGCAGGCAGGCGAGATCGACGACGGTGAAACGGTTGCGCATCAGGTGGCAGTTGGCCAGCGCCCATCTCGCCGTCTCGGTGTCGACCGGCGGGTTGAGCTCAGCCATTCCGGCCGGGGCTCCGCTCCGGCGCAGCGCGCTGCGCAGCACCGCCGGTTCCTCGAGCAGGCGGGCCGCCTCATCAAGCTGCGCCGGATCAAGCTGGTCGGCCTCACCATGCCGGTCCCGCCACCGCGCGAGCTTGCGCTGGTAGTCGCTCCAGCACTCCTCGGCCATCGCACCAGAAGGGTCGAGGGAGCCGAACGCCCGCAGCACCGCCGGGCGCATCTGATCCTCTGGCGGGCACCGCATGAGCCGTGCGCCCGACCGCGCCGCTCGCCTGACGTGCTGCCAGACCAGCGCGGCCAGGACCGAGGCCACACCGACCTGGGCACCGTGATAGGCGCTCCGTCGGCCCTCGCGCGTGGCCGCCATCTCCAGCAGGTGGCTGATCGTGTGCTCGGCCCCGGACGCCGGGGCCGTGGTGCCCGCGAGTCCCATGCCGACGCCGCTGAGCGTGAGCACCTTCGCGGTGAGTTCGATCGCTCCGGTATCGGCCTGCCGTAGCAGCGGCGCGGCCTGCAGCAGGGCCTGACCGTGCGCTCTCACCATCGTGACGACGTCCTCGGCGTAGCTGTCGTCCATGCCGAGCAAGCCGGCGATCCGCCAGTCGGCCGGTGCGGTGAACATCGCCAGGAGGTCGCCGACGCCTGCCAGGTTGAGCGGCAGCGGAGCCTCGGCCAGCAGTTGAGTGTCGGCGATCAGCGCGTCGGGCCAGGCTGTCGGCGTGGTCCGCTTGACGCCGTCGACGAGCAGCACCGACTGATCGTCGGCGTAGCCGTTGACGCTCAGCGCTGTCTGCACGACCACGAGCGCGGGATCGCGCAGCCGGGCGGCGACCGCCTTGCCGATGTCGGTCACCGTTCCCGAGCCTACCGTGACGATGACGGACGCGCCTGACGCGGCGGCGGTTGCCGCCCCCACCGTGCGCTCGTCGGCGTGCACGCCGTCCGCACCCTCAAGCGCCGGCACCCGGCGCACGTCGCCGATCCGGGCCAGCAGTGCCTCGACCAGGGCGGTCGTTTCGGCGCCCAGGCGCTTTTTCGGGACCGCGTCCGCCAGGATCACGATCGGTCCGGCGAGCGGGGCGGTTCCGATCGCCCGGATCATGGCGGGCAGCCGCAGCAGCGCGTCGGCCCCGATGTCGACCGCCCGCAGGCCAACCTGGCGCGCGGGCGTCGCGTAACGCTGCACGTCGAATGTCGCGTCCGGCACGTCAGGCATCAGGTGATCGCTTCCACGGCGTCGAAAAGCTCACGGTAGCGGCGGTAGCCCTCGTCATAGCACGCAGACCGGTCCGGCTCGGGCTCGTAGCGTTCTTCGCCGAGCCGTGCCATCTGCCTGGCCGCCGCGCCGGCGTCCGGATACATGCCCGCTCCGACGGCGGCCAGCATGGCGCCGCCCAGCGCGGTGGGTTCCGGCCCGAGTACCGGACGCACCGGCAGGCCGCACATATCGGCCTTGATCTGCAGCCAGAGCGGGCTGCGGGCGCCGCCGCCGACGACCCTTATCTCGGTCCCTGGCAGGCCCATGGCCTGTAGTCGCGTCGTGACGTCGCGCAGCGCGCAGACGCAGCCCTCAACGACGGCACGGCTGAGATGGCGGCGGTCGTGGCTCAACGACAGCCCGTGAAAGGTCCCGCGCATCCGGTCGTTCCAGCGCGGCGCGGTCGCGCCGGACAGGGAGGGCAGGAACGTGACCCCGTCCGAACCGGCCGGAGCCTCGGCCGCCCAGGACAAGATCTCGGGCTGCCGGGCACCGAGCACAGTCGCCAGCCATAGGATGCTGCCGCCGGAGACGAAGCCCGGGTTTTCCACGAAGATTGCCCCGTCGAGCGCATGCGCGTGCGTCTCCAGCAGCCGCTCGCTGTCCAGCACTAACGCCGGGGCCACCGTGCCAACTGGCTCGGCGGTGCCGGTCACGTCCGCGATCAGGCCGGGCTCGACTACGCCCGCGCCGAGGGCGGCTCCGTGGTCGTCGCCGGTGCCGACGACGGCCAGGCAGCCGGCGGTCAGCCCTGCCTCGGCGGCCGCCTCGGCGAGCAGGTGTCCGGCAATCTCGTGCGAGGCGGCGATAGGCGCGAAAAGCCCGGTCGAAAGACCGGTGGCCTCGAGCAACTGCTCGGACCACCCTCGCCTGGCCACGTCGTAGACGAGGCTGGAGGACGCGTTCGCGTGATCTTGCAGCGGGCGCCCGGTCAGCCAGCCCAGCAGGTAAGCCGCCGGAGGCAGCAGCAGCGCCGACTCGCGGAAGACGTCAGGTTCCTCGTCACGCAGCCACATCATCTTGGGAGCGGCGTGGGAGGCATCGGCCACCAGCCCGGTGGTCTGGAAGACCGCATCGGGGCCGAGCGCGCTCGCCACCCGGCTGGCCTGTATGACGGCCCGCTTGTCCAGCCAGATGATCGCGGGCCGTAGCGGCCTCAGCTTGCGGTCCACCGCCACGACGCCGTCCACCTGGCACGCTAGTCCGATGTGCGCAACCTCCGACGGCGCGATCGCGGCGGTCGCGAGCAAAGCGTGCACCACCGCGCAGATCCCCGCTCGCCATTCGGCCGGGTCTTGCTCGGCCCAGCCGGGGGCGGGGTGATTCAGGCCGCACGGATGCGCGGCAGTCGCCCGCGGAGCGCCGTCCGGGCCGCAGAGCACGCCCTTGACGCTCTGCGAACCCACGTCGATCCCGATGAGGTGCGAGCCAGCCACCGGGTCAGGCCCGTCGCCGTAGGGACATATCCCGGTCATACACGACGCACGAGCCCGCCGTCGACCGCGGGTGCCCGCCGGCCGGCCCGCCGCCGGTGACCACTACCGCCTCCCGGAACTCGTTCACTGTCCTCCTCAGGCCGGCCGAGTCAGCAGAACATTGTTTGACTTCCAGTCGTCTGACCACCATACTCTGGAAAATGCCGGAGGACGCACCGGAAGGCGCCGTCACGTGAGCAGCTCCGACTTCCTCGACGCTCTGTCAGACGTGAAGAGCGGCCGCGTCTCGCTCACGCAGTCGTGCGCCGACGCGATCGCCGCGGCGATCAGCGGCGGGGCGTATTCGCCCGGCTCGCAGCTCCCTGCCGAGGCGCAGATGGCCAGCAATCTCGGCGTCTCGCGCGCCACGCTCAGGGACGCGCTGCGTCAGCTTCAGGACCGGGGCCTGATCGTGCGGCGCCATGGCCGCGGGACGTTCGTCGCCAAGCGCCCGATCCCTAAGGACCTGAACCGCAACTTCGGCATCACGGCCATGATCCGCTCCGGCGGATACCGGCCAGGGACCCGCGGCCTGCAGCTTCGGGAGGAGGCCGCCGACCGGGAGCTCGCACTAAGTCTCGGGCTGGCACCCGGGGACCCGGTGACGGTCATGGAACGTGTTCGGCTGGCCAACGACCGGCCGGTCGTGTGGTCAAGCGACGCCGTGCCGCGCCGGTTGCTCGACCTCGCCGACGCCGAGGCGATGTCGGGCGACGACGCCTCGCTCTACGGGCTGCTCTACAAGCTGCACCAGATCACGGTGTACCGCGGTGTCGCCGAGCTCAGCCCGAAATCGGCCACCGCGTCCCTGGCCAGCCTGCTGCAGGTCAGGCGCGGTGCACCCCTGCTGTACATCAAGCAGGTGGACTATGACGGCAGCGGGACCCCCGTCCTCTGCTCGGTCGAGTACCACGTATCCGACTGGATCTCATTCACGCTCGAACGGGTCGGGCCAGGCACCGCCGTCGAGCCGTGACCCACGACCGGCACGCAGTCCTGGAGCAGGTACAGAGAGGAAGTGGTTCGGTTGGCCACGAGCGCTGTGACCGAGCACCACCATGTCGGGCTGAGGGAGAACGCGGTCAGCCTGTGGGGTGACTTCGTCGTCTCGATCGCGAACGTCGCGCCGTCCAGCAGCGTGGCCTACACATTAGCCTTGCTGGTCGCGTTCGCCGGCCACGTGTCGCCGCTCGCCGTGCTGGTGACCGGGGTCGCGATGTTCCTGTGCGCGATGGGCTACGCGAGCCTCAACCGGTGGCGGGCCCACGCTGGTGCGCCCTACGTGTGGGTGAGCGAGGCGATCTCGCCCACGGTCGGCGCCGGCACCGGATTCCTCAACATCTTCGTGTCGACGTTCGCCAACGTCGGCAACATCACCCTGGCCGGGGCGTACCTGCTCTTCGTGCTGTTCCCGACGCGCACGTTCTCCAGCCCGGTCACCTGGGTGATAGCCGCGGCCGTCATGGGGCTGCTGGTCTGGCTCTCGATCCGCGGCATCCGGCCGTCGGTCTGGGTGCAGACCGGCCTGATCGTCATCGAGTACTCGGCGATGATCTCGTTCGTCGTGCTCGCCCTGATCCATGAATCGTCCGGGGCCGGCGGCGCCACGCTCCCCTCGCTGTCGGACTTCACGGTCTCCCACGCCGTGGCGGGCGTCGGCGGCTTCAAGGGCCTGGCCGAGGCCGCGGTGCCGTGCGGTTTCCTGTACCTCGGCTGGGAAGCGACCGCGGT
>JASIBJ010000241.1 GCA_030045215.1 Streptosporangiaceae bacterium
GGTTCTACTGCGACATGAACGTCGACGAGTGCGCGGCGGCACTTGGCTGCGCGTCGGGCACGGTCAAGAGCCAGACGGCCAAGGCGCTCGCGTCCCTGCGCAGCGTGCTCGGGGCGACACCGAACCTGCCATCAGCTGCGGGAGGCGGCACATCGGCCCGCCAGCCGCGGAGGGAGATTTCCGATCATGCTTGAGAACGACCTGCGGGCGATGTTCGAGTGGCAGGCAACCGCCGACCAGCCGCCCGCCCAGATCAGCTTCCCGGTCGCGCGCAGGCGCTCACAGTTGCACCGCCGCTGGCGGCGGGCAGCTACCCTCGGCTCGCCGATCGTCGCGGCCGCCGCAGCGGTGGCCATCGGCCTCACCGCGTCGCTGGCGTCCGGCACGGCGGGCACTAGGCCCGCGCCAGCGCGCCCCACCGGGCCGGCGGCCCCGCGCCGATTCAACCCGCTGGTGCCGTACGCCGCTGCCGGCTGGTACCCGGACCGAAACAAGCTCTTTGCCGGTTCCTCCTATCCCACCGCGCTGGAGATCACCGCGTGGCGCCCTGCGCGCGGGCCCCGCGCCTTCCCGTGGTCGAACATCGTGGTTTACGCAGGCGGCCAGTGCGTCCTGGAGTCCTCGCGGCTGTCGTGCGGCTCGACGGCGGCCGGTACCAGCGCGGTGCTGACGCTGAGCGGCCGGGCGCCTGCGGTCAGGGGGCATGCCGCCTACTGGGTCCGGAGCGTTAGCGGTGAGTTGAACGACGATGGCAAAATGACCGGCGCGATCGTCGCGTTCCAGTACGCCCGCGGCGGCTGGGCGACAGTAGATTTCACCGGCGCGGCGGCCGACACGGTCAGGGCAGACACGCTCAGGATCGCCGCGAACCTGCGGTACGGCCAGACGGTGCCCGTCTGGTCCCCGATCCGCCTGACCAGCATGCCGCGAGCGTGGCGAGAGATACAGGAGGTCGGATTTGGCAAGAACGGGTCACGGTGGCAAGTCAACGGTTTCACTCTCGGTCATCACGGAGCCCTGCCTGGTAACCTCGCCCCGCCACCGGACTCGGTCAGCCTAGATGTGTATGTCGGCGAGGAATCGCCTGTCCCCTGCAGCAACCTGGCGTCCTGCCGGGTGACGGTGATCAACGGCTACCAGGTAACCCTGTATACCGTGCCGCCTTTCCACGGCTTCCCCACCGGCTGGTACGCACTAACTGCGACCAGGGCCGACGGACTTGTCCTGGATATTGACGTCGCCGCCCCGCGGGCCCTGCTGAGCCCGGCCGCCATCTTCGCTCGTCACCTGGAGCTGCTCGGGGCCGATCCGGCGCACTGGACCAGGACGCCAATCTCGCCCTGAGCGCAGGCTCGCCGTCGGCGAACGGCCCGGCCCCGGCGAGTGTTCCCTGGGCCGAGCCCTTGCCCTTGCAGCCGGCACTTTTTAGCATCTGCGGACAACCTGAGCACTCTTTGCCCGCCTCGGCAGAGTGTGACTAGTCACCCTGCAGAAAGACCCGCCTCGTGACCAAACCGCGCGACGCCGAGTATTCCGAGTACGTCTCGTTCCGGCTTCCGGCGCTCCGCCGGCTCGCGCTGCTGCTCTGCCAGGACCGGCATCGCGCCGATGATCTCGTCCAGCAGGCCATCATCAAGGTCTACGTGCACTGGGCCAAGGCGTCCGGTGCCGATAACACCGACGCCTACGTGAACACGATCCTGGTCCGCGAGTTCCTCCACGAGCGGCGCAGCGGCTGGACCAGGCGCGTAAAGGTCACCGACCAGCTGCCGGACTCACCGATCCTGACGACCGACCGGGACGGACTGATGGACCTGCAGGCCGCCGTGACGGCGCTCCCGCCGCGTCAGCGCGCCGTCCTTGTCTTGCGGTACTACTGCGACCTCAACGTTGACCAGACGGCCGCCGCCCTCGGCTGCGGCACGGGCACGGTCAAGAGCCAGACCGCGAAGGCGATCGCCGCGCTCCGCGGCCGGCTGGACGGGGACGCCGCAATCGCCACCGTGGGCAGCCAGACCTCGGCGCCCACGCGCCGCCGACCGGGAAAGGGTCCGCACCGTGCTTGAGTCTGACCTCAGAAACCTGTTCGAGCGGCAGGCGGACCGCGCGCTGCCCCGCGCGCACATCAGCATTCCCGCCGCCCGGCAGACCGGGCGGGCCCGGCTGCGCCGCCGCTGGGCAACGACCTACGGCAGCCCAGTCCTCGCCGCCGGAGCGGTCATCGCGGTGGCACTGGCCGGCCCGTTCGCAGCAGGCCCCCGCCAGCCAGCGACCGGGCCAGGCGGCCCGGCCGCGCCGAAAGCCTTCAACCCGCTGGTGCCGTACGCCGCCGTTACCTGGTATCCCTACCGGCCCATGCGGGTGGGTAGCAATGACTGGCGCCGGGCGCTCCTGCTGCGGGCGACCACCCCCACCGAGAGCACTGATGTTGTGCTCTACGCGGTCGGGCAGTGCACGCTGGCGTCCGCGCGCCTGTCCTGCGGCGCGACCACGGCCGGCACCACCCTCACGCTGACGGTGGGCGGCGCGGCGCCCGACGTGCAGGGCCAGTCAGCGTACTGGACCCGGTTCGCGAGCGGTGAGCTGAAGGTCTTCCGCCCGGTCGCCGGCACCGGCGGGATAGTGGCATTCCAGTACGCCCGCGGCGGCTGGGCGGTGGCGGAATCCACCGGCACGCCCGCCGACGTGATCAAGGTCGCCGCGTCGGTTCAGTACGGTCAGACGGCGCGCGTGCAGTTTCCGTTCCGGCTGACCGGCCTGCCGTGGGCGCTGAGCGACGCGATATTCGCCTGGTACGTCCGGCCGGGACCGGGCGCGCACGTCCCGTCCGCGACCGAGCTGGTCGTCGGCAGCCCCGAAGACCGGCCGGGCACTCCGTTGCGCAACGCGCTGATAATTCTCGCCAGTACCCGGACGACGCGGGGCCCGCGGTGCAGGGTCAAGACCGTTACGTCGCGCCGTGTGTCGGCTAATGGCCAGGCCACTAACAGCCAGACCAGCCAGAGCCAGCCGACATCCTGCCCGTCGACGGTGATCAACGGTTACCAGGTGTTCCCGAACTCTCCGCCGGTCCGGGGCGAGCAAACCCTCTTCGCTCCCGACGCAGACGGACTGTACCTGTACGAGCAGGCCATCGGCCCGGATGCGCCGCTGAGCCCGTCGGCCGCGCTCTCCCGCCACCTGCAGCTACTCGGCCCGAATCCGGCGAACTGGACCACCGAGCCCGTCGGCTGACGTCCCGGCCCTAGCCCTGGCCGACCCGCCGCCGGGCCGGGCCGCGACAGCAGCGCCGGAAGACCGCAGTCTGGCGGCCCGACCGAGACGCGGACACACCTCGTTCCCTGCCAAATCCTCCTGCGAAAAGGAGTTGATCAGACCGACGGACCCGGCTCGGTCAGGTCTCCACGACCACCGGAATGATCATCGGCCGGCGACGGTAATTCTCGTTCACCCACTTGCCCACGGTTCGGCGGACGACCTGCCGGAGCTGGTGCACCTCGGTCACGCCGTCCCCGACCGCCTGCGCGAGGGCGTCTTCGACCAGCGGCGCGACCTCGGCCAGGGAGGCGTCGTCGATGCCGGCGCCGCGGGCGTGCACCTCAGGGCCGGCCACAAGCTTGCCGCTGGTGGAGTCGACCACGACCACGACGGACAGGAATCCCTCCTCACCCAGGATCAGCCGGTCCTTGAGCGAGGCCTCGGTAATCTCGCCGACCGAGAGCCCGTCCACGTAGACATAGCCGCACGGCACCTTGCCCGCGACCGAGATCTGCCCGTCCACCAGGTCGACGACGACGCCGTCTTCGGCTATGACGATGTTGGCGGCATGGACCCCGGTCAGGGCGGCCAGCTGGGCGTGCGCCTTCATGTGCCGCCACTCGCCGTGCACGGGGATGAAATTGCTGGGACGGACCAGGTTCAGCACGTACAGCAGCTCGCCGGCCGGGGCGTGGCCGGACACGTGCACGAGCGCGTTGCCCTTGTGCACCACCCTGGCGCCAAGGCGGGTCAGGTCGTTGATGATCCGCGAGACGGCGGCCTCGTTTCCTGGCACCAGCGAGGACGCCAGGATCACGGTGTCGCCGTCGGCGATCCGGATCGGATGATCGCGCCCGGCCATCCGCGACAGCGCCGACATCGGTTCGCCCTGGGAACCGGTCGAGATCAGCACGATCTGGTCCGGCGGCAGTTCCTCGGCTTCCCTGAGATCCACCAGCAGCCCGCCGTGGACGGACGGAACCTTGAGATAGCCGAGATCGCGGGCGACACCCATGTTCCGCACCATGGACCGGCCAACCAGGGACACCTTCCGGCCGTGCTCCGCTGCCGCGTCCATCACCTGCTGGACGCGGTGCACGTGACTGGCGAAGCAGGACACGATAATCCGCTGCTCGGCCGCCGCGAACACGTCGGACAGCACGGGCCCGATCTCCTGCTCCGAGATCACGATGCCGGGCACCTCGGCGTTGGTGGAGTCGGCCAGCAGCAGGTCCACGCCATCCGCGCCGAGCCGGGCAAATCCGCCTAGATCGGTCAGCCTGCCATCCAGCGGCAGCTGATCCATCTTGAAGTCGCCGGTGTGCAGGACCAGGCCGGCCCCGGTCCTGATGGCGACCGCGAGCGCGTCCGGGATCGAGTGGTTGACGGCCAGGAACTCCAGCGCGTACGGGCCGAACTCGCGCCGGTCACCGGCCTCAACCTCGACCACCTCGGGCACGATCCGGTGCTCGGTTAGCTTGCTCTTGACCAGCGCCAGCGTCAGCCGGGATCCGACGAGCGGGATGTCGCCCCGCTGCCGCAGCAGGTACGGCACCGCCCCGATGTGATCCTCGTGGGCGTGCGTCAGCACCAGCGCCTCGATCAGGTCGAGCCGCCCTTCCAGCACGGAGAAGTCCGGCAGGACTAGGTCCACGCCGGGCTGGTCGGACTCGGGGAACAGCACGCCGCAGTCGACCACGAGGAGGCGGCCGTCGTACTCGAAGACCGTCATGTTCCGGCCGATCTCGCCGAGCCCGCCGAGTGCAACCAATCGCATTCCGCCGGGGACCAGTGGTGGCGGCGGCCCTAGCTCTGGGTGCGGGTGACTCACGTGAGTTTCACACCGCCCGCGATCAGGTCCTCTCTGAGCCGATCGATCTCGGCCTG
>JASIBJ010000242.1 GCA_030045215.1 Streptosporangiaceae bacterium
TCCGGGCCCCACGAGGGCAGCCCGGCTCGCTCGTTGAGCAGGGCCACTTGAGTCTCCCGGCGGTTGAACGCCGCGTACAGCGTCGGCAGGTAGGCGATCTGCAGCGTAATGATCACCAGGCCGGTCGCCGCGGCCAGGAACACGATTACGGCCGGCACGGTGCCGGCCGGTACCGCGAAGCCGAGCGTGAACAGCGAGGACCCGGAGTCAACGAAGGCGGACGCGACGCCGGCGGGCGCGAACGGCCAGAACAGCAAGGCGAACCCGACGTACGCCACGATGAGCCACGCCGCCAGCTGAGCCAGCAGCAATACCGCCGCCTGAGTGGCGCGCACCCGGTCCCAGCGCTGGACATCTTTCATGATGTGCCGCGCCACCTGGTGATAGACCCAGTCGATCGCCTTGTCGACCCAGCGTGTCAGCATGCTGTTGACCGGCCGGGACACGATCAGCGTGACCGTGACGCTCGACAAAGCCGTGAGCACGAGCAGGCCGCCGAGCACGGCTGCCACCACGCGGACGGCGAACGGCATCACCATCGAATCTTCCTCCGCCTCACCAGGCTGCCCCGAACCTACCGGGCAGCTGTCGGCCTAGGTGCCGGGAGGTAGGTCGGAGGGATGCCGCGACTATTCCCCGCCCGGTTCTCAGCCTCCCGTTCACGACGACGTGGCTAAATCGCATTGAATCGGCGTATATGTCCTTTAGCTGCATGATGCCCGACCACGTACTGGCAGCAGAGAGGCGGGCTGCACGAGCACGGACAGACAACTACTGACGTTGTTCGCGAGAGACTGACGAGAGACATCGCATAGTTGCGAGGCCTCAAGTCGGGATCCAAACTAGGCGATGAGGTTGCTGCGCAGCCGAGCTTCGGACCCGCTCGCGGTCGGCTGCCGAAAGGTGAGACGTCAAGGTCGTCGTTATCTCCAGAGGTCGGCTGCGCCGGTGAGCGGCCGGACTCCCCTGCGCGGGACTAGGCCGTGGCGCTGTAGTCGATCGCGCGGAAGCAGCCATGAACATGGTCGTTGACGACGCCGACGTTTTGCATGAACGCGTACACGCTCGTCGGCCCCACGAAGCGGTATCCCTGCGATTTCAGTTGCTTCGCGAACGCCTCCGCCTGCGGGGTCGATTTCGGTAGGTCAGCGAAGGACCGCGGGGCTCGCGTGCGGTTGATCTCGTAGGACTTCGCCAGCGTCGTGATGCTCGGCGAGGCGGACAGCATCGCCCGCGCGTTGTCGACAGTGGCCTGGATCTTCCCGCGGTTGCGGATGATGGAGGCATCCTGCACCAGCCGATCGACGTCCCGCTCGGTCATCCCGGCCACCTTGGCGACATCGAAGCCCCGGAAAGCCTTCCGGAACCCCTCCCGCTTGCCGAACACGATCGACCAGCTCAGTCCGACCTCAAACACGCCCAAGGTGAGCGCCTCGAACATCGCTGACTCGTCGTGGGTGCGGGTCCCCCACACCTCGTCGTGATAGCGGGCAGACGCCGGATCGGTGGCGTCGACCCAACCGCAGCGCGGCTTCCCATCGCGCCCGATGATCACGTCACTGCTCATGCAACGAATGATTTCACTGGCCGCCGACAGGGCCATGACCAGCCTGCGCCGCCCCATCCGGGCAAGCCGCCAGCCGGGCCGGTCTTCGGCCGCCGGGAGCCCGGCTCGAACGCCACCTCCCTCAAGTTCTCGGCCGCATCAAGGATCGCCAGTTTGCGCCAGGCGATGCGCGCGTCGGACCGTCAAGAGCCCCCAGGACGGTCGCCGCCCACGCCGCGGAGCAGCAGCGCTACGGTTGTGAAGCGCTCTGGTCACGCATCTGCTCCGCCGACTACCGCGAGGTCGAAGCAGGCCAGCAGACCAGTTGCCGCACGTGGCAGTTTCCGCAACTTTGATCACATGAACACGACCAGCTGGAAGCAGGTCCGATGATCGACCATGTCTACATCTCGGTAACCAATATCGAGAATTCGCTTGCCTTCTACTCGGAAACCTTGAAACCACTCGGCTGGCACGAGTGCGGCAGCTACAACTCCGCATCCGGTCCCGAGGGCGTCCCGGACCTGTTCGGACTCTGTGACGACATCTACGGCACTGACAAAGGGATCGGATCGAGCATCTGGCTCCGGCAGCGCCAACTGGGTGAGACAGGCCTCTACCTCGGCGTCGTCTGCTCGAGTAACCAGGCTGTCGATGCCGCATACGCAGCTGCGATCAAAGCAGGCGGTCTCGACGAGGGCCAGCCAGCGGAGCGTACGTACTTCGCCCCCGGCTATTACGCCGCCAACGTTGCCGACTTCGACGGCAATCGACTGGAGTTCGTCCACAAGGCATGGAATCCTCAGCGACCCTTTTAGCGTTCTCGCGCTTGCGTTGGCCGACGAGCATGCGGGGCTCCCCAAATCAAGACCCGGCCCGCAGACCCACGGCCGCGGGTGTGCCGCAGGCGTCCAATAGCGGCCTATAAGTCGACGCTAATCTAGGCGCGAGTCTAGCGCCCGGCCTGCTTGTTCAAGCCCATACGAATTGAACCTATGAACTGCCTCATCCAGCCACGCCGAGCATTTGTTCTCTGCTGTCCACCATGGTGACTGTGCCCTTAGTCGTCTCCTCGATCTCAGGGGCACATTGATCAGCGGTTTACGCCAGCGTCGGCCGAGCCCGCGTTGCATTACCCGAACAGGATGGCACCCGACTGACACCTGGCTTTGCCTCGCCACAGCGATGGCAGCCGCACACTTAGTCGGTACCAGCGCATATCCAGATTCCGCACCATGGCTTGAAAGGTCGCCTGTTGAATGGCTAATCGGTTATGTCCAGATAGGGGTGACGGAGATAACAGAGGCGGAGACCTAAGCGCCTTGACCCGCCGACCGTCTAGTTACGATCACATTAGACGCGAGCGGC
>JASIBJ010000243.1 GCA_030045215.1 Streptosporangiaceae bacterium
CGATCGGCAACTTGTCCTCCTCCCCGACTGGCACTGAAAATTAGAACACGTTATACCTGTAGTGAGCCAGGCTGTCCTGGCCAGGGCAAGGGCCGTCGCGTTGCTAGGCTGGCCGGGCAGGAACCCGACCGGGCCGGCAATGCTCGCCGGATCAGGCGGCAGGCGCCATGCGCTGGTCGTGGGGGGACGTCCTGGGCGATGATGAAGGGCCGCCATGGCAACGCCGCGAACGCGTACTACCGAGTCAGCCGAGCCTGCTCTGGCCGAGGCCGACCTCGGCTCGGCGGCTCAGCGCGACCGGCGTAAGCGCATCCTGGACGCGACGCTCGCGCTTGCCTCCAAGGGCGGTTATGAGGCGGTCCAGATGCGCGCCGTCGCAGAACGCGCCGATGTCGCCCTTGGCACGCTCTACCGGTATTTTCCATCGAAGATCCACCTGCTGGTCTCGGCACTGGCTCGGGAGTTCGAGCGGGCGCAGGAGAAACTCGACCGCTCCCCGATACCCGGCGACACCGAGTACGAGCGGATGCTCTACGTCTTGGGCAAGATCACCAGGTCCATGCAGCGCGAGCCGCTGCTGATTGAGGCGATGACGCGAGCGTTCATGTTCGCCGATCCGAGCGCCGCCAGCGAGGTCAACACGGTTGCGCGGATCATGGAGGAAATGCTCACCAAGGCGATGCACGATGGCGAGCCGACCGCCGACGAACAAGCGATCGCTCGCGTGGTCGGAGATGTCTGGATGTCAAACCTGGTCGCCTGGGTGACCCGGCGCGCCTCGGCTAACGATGTGGCCAATCACCTGGAGGTCGCCGCCCGGCTGCTGCTGCGCTAGACGGGCCGGCCCTGCCGTGGGTCGTGACGCGGGCCCGCCTCGGGCCGCCTGCCGCGGGACGGCTGCGGCTCTCGCGCCCCGGATGGCAGTGGGCGTGTGCCCGTGAGACTGTAATCACGATGACACAGCAGACTCTGGTCAGGCAGCCCACGGGCCTGCGCGGGATGCTGCATCCGGCGTACCGCCGATCGGCGCCCGGCGCCGGAGCCTCGCCCTGGAAGCCGCAGTGGTCGGTGCCCGCGGCTTTGCGCGCGGTGCGGGCGACACTGGTCGTTCCTAGCCTGCTGGCGCTGACTTTCAAAGGTCTTCACGATCCGCAGATGGCGATTTTCGCCGTATTCGGCAGCTTCGGCACCCTGGTGCTGACCACATTCGGCGGGTCGCGGCTGGACAAGCTCGTCGCGCACTCCGGGCTGGCCGTGGCCGGCAGCGTGGCGCTGATCCTCGGCACCCTGGGCAGCGGTTCGGCCTGGGAAGCCGCCCTCGTCACCCTTCCGGTGGCGTTCGCGATCTATTTCGCGGGCGGCGCGGCCGGCCCGAACGCGGCCGCGGGCGTGACCGCGACGCTGCTCGCCTTCATCCTCCCGATCGCGTCGGGTGGCGGGGCCAGCGACATTCCGTCCCGCCTCGCGGGCTGGTGGCTAGCCTCAGCGGTCAGCACGGCCGCCGTTGTTGCCCTGTCACCCCGGCCGGCGGGAGATCGGCTGCGCGAGTCGGCGGCGGGCCTGGCCGACGCGCTCGGCAACCATCTGCAGGCTGCCCTCGACGGTACCGCCACGGCCACGGACGTCGAAGCCACGGTGGCCGCCAAGTCCGACCTGGTCAACGTGTTCAACGCGACTCCATACCGGCCGATCGGCCTGGCCACGGCCGACCAGGCCCTGGCCAGCCTCGTCGCCGTGCTCGAGTGGTGCACGTCGCTGGTAGTCGACGCGCTGCACGGCCAGGTGAACCTGAGCAACTGCGCGCCGGAGGACAAGGAGTTGCTGGCCGAATCGGCGGCAGCCCTGCGCGCGGTCGCCGGCCTGCTCACCGGCGGCGACGAGTCGCCGAGCATGGAGCGGATCTGGAAGGCCAGGCAGGAAAGCGCCGCGCACCTGCGCGGCCTGGCGGGCAGCCCGCTGGTCGTGGGCAAGATGGCCGACTATGCCTTCCACGCCCAGGCCATCGGGGTATGCGCATCGGCGGCGGCGGCCGATGCGCTGATAGCCGTCCGGCGGCTCGACCCGGACGCCGCCGATGCCCAGCGGCAGCGCTGGCTCGCCGCCCAACTCGGCCAGCCGGAGGAGCCCCCCGCGGCCGATCCCAATGCGGCCGGGTTCCGGGGCCCTCTTCGTCCGTTGCCGCTCGGGCTGGGCCGGACCGTCCAGGCGGACGCGAGCATGCGCTCGGTCTGGTTCCGCAATAGTGCCCGCGGCGCGGCCGCGCTGGCCGTGGCCGTGGCCGTGGCGAGGATAACCGGCGTCCAGCATGCGTTCTGGGTGGTGCTCGGCACGCTTTCGGTACTGCGCACCAGCGCGGGTGCCACCGGGTCCACGGCGCTTCGGGCGCTCACCGGAACCGTGCTCGGGTTCATCGTCGGCGCGGCGCTGCTCGTCGGGATCGGGACCAGCCCGCTGGCGCTCTGGATAGCGCTGCCGATCGCGGTGCTGGTCGCCGCCTACTCGCCAGGGACCATGCCATTCACGATCGGGCAGGCGGCCTTCACGATAACCGTCGTCGTTCTCTTCAACATCCTCGTTCCGGCCGGCTGGAAGGTAGGCCTGCTCAGGGTCGAGGACGTCGCCATCGGCTGCGCGGTCAGCGTCGTCGTGGGCGCGCTCTTCTGGCCCCGCGGCGCCTCAGCCGTCGTCGGTGACAACCTCGCCGATGCGCTGCGGGCCGGTGCTGCCTACTTGGTCGAGGCGACCAGGTTCGTCCTTGGCCTGCCCTTGCGCGACCCCGGCCAGGCCGCTGCGGCGATCGCCGCCGGAATGCGACTGGACGACGCGGTGCGGGGATTCCTCACCGAGCAGGGCTCTAAACGGCTCGACAAGCAAGACCTGTTGGCGCTGACGATGGCGTCGCTGCGGCTCCGGCTCACCGCGTACTCGCTCGCCAGCCTGCCCGGACTGGAGGCGACGCGCGGCCATGCCACCAGGCAGTCGATGGGCGGTGAGGTTCGAGACACGCTGGCAGGTGACGCGGTGACGCTGGCGGGCTTCTATACCCAGATCGCCGGCCAGGTGGACAAGCCTGCCCGCGGTGGCGGATCGCCGGCGGATGTCCCGGTGCCCGCCTTGGCCTGCCAACGCGTGGCCGGGTCGGCCACGGCCGGTCCCGCCTATTTCCATCCGCAAGCCTTGTGGGTCCGCGATCACCTGATCCATCTCGCATCACACTCCGCCGCTCTGGTCGAGCCCGCCCGTCGGCTGGCCGTGCTGAGACGAACTCCGTGGTGGCGCTAGAGGGCAGCTGCCCGAGGCATCGTGGCCCTGCGTGGCGCCCTGAGCACGGCGCGAGAACTACGGCGACAGCGTCGCGGAAAGCGTGCCAGTCATGATCAACAAAGCCCTTATAACGTTTTAGTAGCGCTGGCTGACACTTATGGGTTGCAGTCCGGTTTAGTCACTACGGTGCCGAGGTTAGGGGCCGCCCGCGGTTACGGGCGGCGGGAGTTCCCGGGCATTGGGCGTCAGCCGACGAACCGGAGGAATCGCACTTGAACTCAGCACCAAGGCCCAGGCGGCGAGCGGCCGCAGGGGCCGTCCTTGCTGTCGGGACAGTCGGCTCGCTGTTGCTGCTGTCGGCGGTGGCGCTAGCCCAAAGCACGACCAGCCCGGGCCCGGCGATGGTCGCCGTGCCGCAGGGTGTCACGCTTGCCGGACTGAACGCCAAGCCGGTCTTCCCCGTGCGGCCCACCAAGCCGGAGGTCGTCTCGTTCGCGCTCAAGATGCGTCACGAGGGAGCGCTTGCGGGAGAGGTCGAAGCCGGAATCAGGCCCGGTCACTTCCTGTCCGTTGCAGAGTTCGCCGCGCGGTACGGCCAGCCGGAGTCCCAGATCAGGGCGCTTGAGAAGTACCTCGCCCGCTATGGCATCAAGACAACGGCCTATGCCGATCACCTTGTCGTCACGGCCCGCGGTACGGCCAGAGATTTCAACCGGGCACTTTCGGTGAAGCAGGCCGAATACAAGTCGGCGGCCATGCCTGCCCGCGACGGCGTCGCCGCTCGACCTGCGGTGGAGTTCCACGCGACCACTGACAGGCCGCTGCTGCCGAGGAATCTCGCCTCGTTCATTGAGTCGATCCTGGGCCTCGACAACTATCCGATCTACAGCAGCACCGCTGTGCACGCGAACGTCGTGAGCCGCGCCAAGCCGTCGTCGGACCTGCAACTGGGCAACCGGACGCCGGCTGACTTCGCGGCGAACTATGGGCTGGACCCGCTGTACCGGAAGGGTGCGAAGGGCCAGGGCCAGACCATCGGCATTGTGACGTTCGCCACCGTCCGCCCGGCCGACGCAACCCACTTCTGGTCGAAGGTGCTGCACATCAAGACCAAGCCGAACCGGATCACGCTGGATAACGTGGACGGCGGCTCGGGCAAGGTCAGCTTCGAGCTCGGCTCGGGCGAGACCACGCTCGACGTCGAGCAGTCGGGCGCGGTCGCACCGGACGCGAACATCGTTGTCTACCAGGCGCCGAACAGCGACTTCGGCAACGAAGACGCCTACGCCGCCGTGGCGAGCCAGAACCGGGCACAGACCGTGTCGTGCAGCTGGGGCGAGTCGGAGACCGTTCTCGAGGTCACGGCGGCTCAGGGCACTGAGTCCTCGACGCTGATCCAGGCCACCGACGAGCTGTTCCTTGAGCTCGCGGCTCAGGGCCAGAGCAATTTCTCCTCCGCCGGCGACAACGGCGCCTATGAGGCCACCGGTGACATCGGCACGACGAACCTGTCGGTCGACAACGCCGGCGACAGCCCGTTCACCACGACGGCGGGCGCGACCACGCTGGCCGGCATCATCCCGCTGGAGGATGAGTCGGACCCGACAGCAAATCCCACGGACGTCCGCATCCCGGCTCAGCGTGCCTGGGGCTGGGACTGGCAGTGGCCGTACTACGCGCTGTTCGGAGCCACGTCGGAAGCGCAGTTCGCTGTGGACGACATCACCGGCACCGGCGGCGGGTACAGCACCGCCGAGGTTCGGCCCAGCTACCAGAG
>JASIBJ010000244.1 GCA_030045215.1 Streptosporangiaceae bacterium
TGCCACATAACTTTGGGCTTCAGCTTTGCTCAGATGCCCGTACAACGGCGGACGGTGAAAGCTGGCTAGCGACCGGGCTGGGCGGCGGCGCTGAGGAGAGCGGAGAATCCGCGCGCGAACAGGTAGGCGTCGCCGGGCCAGCGCGCGGACAGGTAGTTGCCGTCGGTCACCGTGAAGGCCGGCGTGTCGTCAGAGGCGGTACCGCGCGCGCTGAGCGTTATCGGTCCTCGCTGGAACTGGGAAGCCGGGTCGTCAAGGGCGGCTTTGACCTCATCCTCGACGTAGGCGGGATAGGTCCGGTAGTAACGGCCGAGCCGCCACGCGGTAGTCAGGTAGGCGAGGCGTTCCATGTACTTCGGCAGGCAGGTCGTCTGGCGTTCGGCCAGCACGCTGCGTCCAGTGGCGGGATCGGTAGTGCGTGCGAGCACCAAAACGCCATGGCAGATCGCGCCGACAGGCCGGCGTAGCGCCCAGAACCGGGACACCAGGTCACGAAGCACCGGCGAGCCAAGGTATTGCCGCATTCCTGCGGCGTGCCCGCCAGGCAGCAGCAAGCCATCAAAGCCAGCCGGGTCCAGCGCTCCCCACGCTTGCGTGCTGCTGAACTCAGCGGCCTCAACCATCCCGGCGTAAAGGCGCTTGGCCTCGGGCGCGGCACCCAGCTGCCCGAAGTTCACCCCATTCAGCAGCCGAGGATCGGCGGCCGGGATCGTACCAGCCTGCTCGGTGGCAAAGACCACCTGATGTCCCGATTCACGCAGCAGCCACCACGGCACCGCAACCTCCGTCACATCGAAATCGCGGTCGGGCAGCGGAATCAGCACACGCACCAGGCCATCATCCTCCATGCACCACCGGCCGGGCACAGTCACCGGCCCACGCCCGACGGGCCGGATCAGTGCCGCAGTTGCCTCCAGCGGGACGCGGAGAGAGCCGTCGGCCTGGGGCGCCGGCTTTGGCCAAAGAGCACCGCTCTGCATAACGGTTCGCGCGGGCCGCAAGTCACGTTCAGTGCCGCTGATCCGCCCGGCCGGCTGCAGCCAGGCGGATGTTCAGCCTCATGCTCTGTTCTCGGGTGACCGGCGACGGTGCGCGGTCAGGCAGCGGGCAGCTGGAAGTGCCAGATGACCAGGTGCGGGCGACCGCCTGCGGCCCGCTGCACCGATGGCAGGTAGTCCATCAGCGAGAACGGCCAGTCCTGCCAGTCGCCGATCTCGGCTGCGGGCTCGGCCGGCGGTTCGTCCGCTCTGACCACGCGCGGCTCCTCGCACCGCCTTACCTGGAAGCCAAGTCTCAGTGCCGGCCGCAGGTAATCGCCGAGCTGATGCCGGTAAGTGGGCGCGATCCACCGTTCGCCCGCCGGCCCGCGCACTGTCATTACCGAACCCCGGGTGATGACTTCGTGGTGCACGTCGGAGATGACCAGGTCTCCGCCGGGGCGCAGCACGCGGGCGAACTCGGCCAGTACCGGCTCGAGGCGGGGAACGTGTTCGAGAGCCAGCGCGCAGACGATGACATCCACCGAGTCATCGGGCAGGGGCAGCCGGTCGAGCTCCCCAAGGCGGAACTCGCCGTCTGGGACACGCCGCTGCGCATAGGCGAGCATGCCCGGTGAGCTGTCCACACCGATGACCCGGTGCCCGCGCGTGGAGAGGAACTCGGCGAACCGCCCGGTCCCGCAGGCGGCGTCCAGCGCCACGCCGGGCTTCCGGCCGCTCAGGTACTCCGCCACGATCGGCTCGTCGGTGGCGAACAGCCCGCCGCCAGCGTCCGCGTCATAGCCGGCCGACAGCTGCTGGTAGACAAGGGAGGCGCTGACCTGCTCAACGAGCACGCCGCGGCCGCGCAGTTTCTCGTCCTCCAGCAGCCGTCTGATCTCGGCCAGGCGGGCCTCAGTGAATGCGCGGTCGTGGTCTCCGGCCCAGGCGTCCAGCAGCGCGATGCCCTCGAGGCCCAGCAGATAGGCCAGCGGGTCCTGATAGATCACGAAAGGGGATCATAGACATGCACCGGCCAGGCTGCCCATCCGTTTTCGGGCGGCATCAAGGCCACGCGATTCTGTGGGTGCTGCGCAGCGGCATTCGCTGCTGGCCGCTCTCGACTGCGCTGCTCCCGAAGAGAGTGCTGTCGACATCTGCCATCCTTCGGCAGATGCTTGTGACGTGAACGACCGTCGGGTTCCGACTTCGGAACGGCGCGATGTGACCTGGCGTTGCGGCAAACGCGGCTGTCGCTATGAGATCGAGGCGCCGCCAGCTCCGCAACCTGACCCGTGTTCGCTGCATCCGGATTACCAGATGGTCAAGTTGCCGCTACATCGGCGATCGTAACGAGTAGTTGCCCGTACGCCCGCGCGGTGGCGAGAGCCGCCCGGTACATCAGCCACATGCCAATCGCTGCAAATCCAGACGCTCCGACAGCGTAAGGCCAGTGCTGCGGCGCGAGACGTGCGACTCCGATCAGCCCGCTGAGCGCCAGTACGAACACCATCGAACAGTACAGATCGAGACGGGTTCGCTGCTGGTCATGGTCTTCCTGGAGCGATGGCGGCAGCTTGTCGAAGACGAGTTGAATGAAGGACTCTGGGTCGTCACCGACCTGATCCTCATGAGCGCGAAGAATGTTGCCGAGCTTAGTAGGAAGAGTCCGGTCGGAGCGGGGGAAGTCCCGCAGCCTCCGGTCAATATTGACTCTCAGCCGAAGCAATTCAGCAGGCGCATGGCGCTGCCAGTCGTAGCTGCGTATGCGTTTGAGCTGGCTTGGTGTCAGACGTCCAGTGGGAATCTTCCTCAAAATGCGAGCTTCCAAGTGCGCAATCATCACCGGTGTCATCTCGGGTCGCTGCCCATTCCTGTGCCGCTCGTCCTCAATCTTGATGATCTTCGCCTTTGCTGCATGCCACGAATCCTCGGTCAGCTGCCGGCGACGGCGCGATAGTCGTTCCTGCCGTCCGCGATGCCATCTCGCCCGGAGCCGCGCGACCATCTCGACTGGTCTCGCCGCGCTCCAGTAGCCTTCCAGCGCCCTGATCGCCTCGAAGGAGAAGGCCTGCGTCAGCATGGTAAGCACGACAACCGCGATGACCAGCAAGATGGCGCCACCGATGCCAATCCCGGTCATCCGGGATAGCGCCATTCCGATTGCCTCGGCCGGCTGTACGCGCCTGGTGTCCAGAAATTGCCCGAGTTGAACAATGAAGTCTAGAAGGAGGACCAGGGCTCCCGATGGAAGCCAGGCGCTCAGCGACAACTGATCGAGGATGCGGGCGACCAGCTGAGAGAGAGTTTCGGTCGTTGACGTCGCGCTGGCGACGGGTTCAGCCGCAGCTGGGACGTCATCAGCAGCCACTGAACTGTCTTACCGCCGCGCATGCCGCAAGCGGGGTATTTCGGCGGCTCCAGCTTACGTGTCGGGACTCACCGGCCTGGGCGCCCAGCGGTAGCGTCTCGTCGTGACACAGTCCCGGTTCGTCGTGCAGTTGCATGATGCGACGCGCTTGCACTATGACCTTCGCATTCAGGTCGGAGGGGTGCTGCGGTCGTGGGCGGTGCCCAAGGGCCCGTCCATGGACTCCTCCGTCCGTCGGCTGGCGGTGCCGGTCGAGGACCACGAGTTGTCCGCGGGCGACTTCGAGGGCGTGCACGAGGGCTCGGTGCGCGGCACCGGTGCGGTGATCATCTGGGACGAGGGCGGCGCCGAGATCCTCCGAGACGAGCCAGGCCACATGTCGGTGGCGCTGCACGGGCGGAAACTAGAAGGCGGTTTCGCCCTGACCCGCACTGGCGAGCGGCGGTGGGTGCTGGTGAAGGTGCGGGACGAGTTCTCGCGGCCGGGCTCTGACATCACCGCCGAGCGGCCCGAGAGCGTGCGCAGCGGCCGGAGGTGGGAGGAGCTGGTGCGCTAGGCAGGCCGCTGATGCGGCCTGGCCGAGGCAAGGGAGTCGGCGTCGGCCAGTTCGGCGATCACCTCGGCGTGGCAGGGCAGCGGGACGCACCAGCAGCCCAGCCGGCGCCCGCGCAGTTCAGGAAGCAGGGCGAGCAGGTCGGGACGCCCGAGGATGTACTCGCGGTAGGCGGCCACGACTTCCTCGCGGCTGCCGTCCTGGCCGAGCCGGAACGGGTTGGCCAGCGGTGACGCTGCCAGATGCCAGCCGCCGCGGTGCATGGCCCGGCCCACGTAGACGACGTCGGCAAAGGCGGGGTCGTTCCTGTGGCCCTTGAGATTCACGACGGTCGTGGCGGTCACTGTCTCATCTTGACTTATGGCAGGACAAGCCGCGGCGGTTGTCTCCGCCTCGGCCGGTGCTCATGCCGCCGTTTCGGGGAACACGGTGCCGTCGTCCAAGGCGCCTGGTCGCTCAAGCGGTACAGGGCAGCTCGCGCCATGTCGTCGGGACGGGCGATGTGGTCCAGCGGGGCGGCGCGGCCACCAGTGCTCCCGCGGCGGCGAACCGCCGGGCCGCGGTGCCGCCTATTCCGCTGGAAGCGCCGGTTAGGAACACGACCTTGCCGGCGAGCCGGCCAACGGCGAACGTTAGCTGTGCCGGGTTGGCGCAGGCCATCGAGCGGGCTCCTCCGATAGTGGTGGTCACGCCTCAGGCTCGACGGATGACGGCCAGCCATGCCTGCGCCGCGGTGTCCATCAGCTCGCGCATGACCTCGAAGCTGTCGGCCGTGATCGACTCGATGGCCCAGCCGTCGCCGAAGGCGGCGCGCAGCTCTTCTTGACGAACGCGGCGAGGCCCGAAGTCGCCCGGCTGGCGGTCGCTGAAGCACACCAGGTAAAGGTGACCCCCCGGCCTGAGCGCGGCCGCCAGGCTCGCGACGTAGCGAGCGCGATCCTCGTCGGTGAAGACGTGAAACAGCCCGCTGTCGATCAGGGTGTCGAACTGCGATCCGAGGGCGCCCAGGTTCAGTGCGTCGCCGACCTCGAAGCGCGCCTTCACGCCGCGCTGGGCGGCCTTTGCCCGAGCGAGCTCGATGGCGGTCGGGGAGAGGTCTATGCCCAGCGCATCCTCGGCGCCATGGCTGGCGGCCAGCAGGACCTGCTCTCCGGTGCCGCAGCCGGCATCGAGCACCCGGCCGTTCAGCTTGCCGTCCTCGGCCAGCCGGACGAACACCGGCTGTGGTCGGCCGATGTCCCACGGCGCGGGCACCGAACCGGTGTAGGCGCTGTCCCACGTCGGCGTGGTCATGAACCTCGCTCCTCAATCGGCCGGTCGTCACGGCGGTGATTGGCTGTGTCGTTGCGCTGGCTCGGGGTGTTCGGGGGAGAGCCCACCGTGGGTCTGAGGCCACGACGTTAGCGCGTCGGGCCGGTCGCTGTCTCGGCCTGGCCGGGGGCATCAGCGATCTTCGTATTCGCGGCGCGTCCTGATATACCGGAACTATGACCGGAGAAGACACAGCCGCGCGGATGCGCAGCGCGGCCACGGCGCTGCTTGGCGTGCTCGGCGATGAGCAGCGCGCCCTGGCCGCGCTCCCGTTCGGCGATGAGGCAGCCCGGCGATGGCTGGAGTACCGGCCGAATCCGAGGCCTGGCGCGTGCCTGGCGCTGATGACCCCGGCCGGCCGCAAGGCCGCGCACCGCCTGCTGTCGACCGCCCTGAGTGATCGGGGTTATGCGCAGGCGATGATCATCCTGGCTCTTGAGGAAACTCTTGACCGGCTGGAGCAGGGCTACCTGGGCCGGCACAGCGACGACTACTGGGTCTGCGTGTTCGGCGAGCCGGCCGGCGACCAGGTCTGGTCGTGGCGCTTTGAGGGCCATCACCTGTCGGTCAGCGTGACAGTGGCCGGCGAGGAGGTCTCGCCCGCGCCCGTCTTCATGGGCGCCAACCCGGCTTGCGTCTCCTACGCCGGGCGGGCCGTGTCGCGGCCGCTTGCGCCGGAAGAAGACATCGCGCGGGAACTGCTCGACGCGCTCGGCCCATCCGGGCGGGCCGTCGCTGTGGTTGCCGACCAGGCTCCAGACGACATCCGTACCGGCGTCAGGCCCGACGCCGGACAGGCGCTGCAGCCGCTCGGAATCTCCGGCGCCAGGCTGGGCCCGACCTCAGCGGCCCTGCTCCGTCAGCTCGTGGCGGTGTACCTAGACCGGCTGCCTGCCGAGCTCGCCGCCAGGGAGGCAGACCGGATCGCCGCTGGCGAGCTGCACTTCGCGTGGGAAGGGCCGGTGCAGCGGGGTGCGCGGCACTACTACCGAGTGCAGGGTGACGACCTGCTCATCGAGTACGACAACACCGAGCAGGACGGCAACCACGCGCACACGGTGCTGCGCCGCCCGCGAGGCGATTTCGGCGCCGACGTGCTCGCCGCCCACTACCGCGAGGCGCACGTTACCGCGGGCTAGGCAACCCGTGTCGCCACCGGCCCGGCGGGCACGGGTGCTGCTCTGCGCGGAACCTGAGAGGGGCGCTCGCTAGCAAATCCTCTCGACTGCTATCAAAATCAGAGCACGTAGCGCTATGCCTGCTCTGGGTGCCCGTGGGCAGTAGCCGGGATCGATCGGACTGTGACAAAGGAGCCGCGAATGCGCCGGATCGGGATCGGACTGCTCGGAGTGTCGGTGGCTGTCGGGCTTGCCGCGACGTCGCTGGCGGCGGGTCCGGCGCTGGCCGGCGGAGGTCGGGCCGGCGATGCCGCCAATGTGGGGGCGAGCCGGGCGGGCGCATCGAACCGTATGGTGCTCGTTGCGCATGACGGCCTCGGCGTGACGCGTCTTGCGCCGGTCGCCGACAGCGGGCCAAGCGGACTGCCATCGAAGGCGACGCAGATCCGGGTTCTCGATGCCGTCCTGAAGCGCATCGCTGAACACCCCGCGCTGCAGGGGGACGACATAGGCCTGGGCGGATCTGACGTCGACGACTACAACCTCGGTGCCTTGTGGAAGCGCGGCATCGATGGCGCCGGGACCACCGTCGCGGTCATCGAGGGCTGGAACTATCCCCAGATCGGCCAGTGGATCGCGTCATTCGACCAGCAGTACGGCCTGCCGAACCCGGTGATCAAGACCATCTACCCAGCGGGCAAGCTACCTAAGAACTGCCCGCCCGGCATGGTCGCGCTCGGCAGTTACGGGTCATGTCAGGCGTGGCAGGGCGAGCTGGTGCTCGACGTCGCCTCCGTGCACATGGCCGCGCCCTATGCCAAGATCGTTATCTCGGCGACCCCCGCGGACACCGAGATCACCGACGACGCGGCGAGCCAGGTGGCGCCGCCGGAGATGATGAAGGCGGTCGAGTACATCGCCAGCCATCACCTGGCGAACGTGATCTCGATCAGCGACGGGACCGGCGAGTCGAGCTACAGCCATGGCCGGCCCGAGATCCTGGCCCAGGACCCAGGGGAACTGGCGGCCGCGGCCGCGGGCATACCGCTGCTGGTCGCGACCGGCGACTGCGGCGTCGTGCAGAACCTGCCCGCCGCGAACGGGCAGTGCGAGGACGTTACGCACTACCGGGACACCGCGACCTGGGATGACTCGCCGTAGGTCACCGCGGTGGGCGGAACGACCCCGAACCTCGGCCCGACCGGCAAGAGGCTGGGCCCTGACCCGCTCTGGAACCAGCAGCCGTTCTCCTCCGCGGCCGGGTTCTCTAAGGTGTTCCGCCGCCCTTCATACCAGAACGACGTCGCCCACATCACGGGCAGCGACTGGCGCTCGGTGCCGGACCTGGTGATGGACGCGCGCAACGGGACCTCCGAGGCGTCGCCGCTGCTCGCGGGCGTGCTCGCGCTGGCGACTCAGGTGAATCACGGGAACATCGGCCCGATCAATCCGGCGGTGTACTCGGTCCTCGGCCCGGCCGGCAAGCGCGACGGGATCGTCGACGTGATCCACGGGAACGACTCGTCGGTCCTGCCCAACGGCAAGGTGGTGCGGGGCTTTTCGGCGAAGAAGGGCTTCGACATAGCGAGCGGGTGGGGCACGATCAACGCCGCCCTGTTCGTGCCGAGCCTGGTTGCTGCCACGAGGTCCATGGGCGAAGAGAGCGCGGCCCGCCTCCAGGCGCTGCACGAGCTCATCAGGCTGGAGCACCAGATCCGGCTGTCGGCCGACCGAGTCAGTGCGGCTGGCTCGATACGGATGACCGCGTCCGGCTTCCTGCCTGAGCACCCCGTGAGGCTGTACATCGACAGCCGCCTTGTGGCCAAGCTCAAGGCCAACGGCGCCGGAACGGTGAGCTTCGTGATCGAGCCGAGCTCGCTGCATCTGGCGGCCGGGCCTCACGTGATCGAGCTAACGAGCATGCTGCTGGCGCAGCGACAGGGGTTCACGAGCACGTGACATGCTCGACGGGCAGAACACTTCGCCGGGCACAGTTACGACCTAGCCCGAGCCCACAATGCCTGCGAGTTCGGTTAGCCGGCGTTCGAGGAAGCGCCGTTCGGGGCCGTCGTCGGTGAGTTGTCTCGCGTGCTGATAGGCGTCACGCGCCTCGTCGATTCGCCCCAGACGTCGCAAGAGTTCGGCCCTGGTTGAGTGCAGGTAGCGGAAGTCGTCCAGGCCGAGTTGGTCAACTATGCGCAGGCCCGCCTCGGGACCTTCGGTCTCGGCGACGGCGATGGCGCGGTTGAGCTCCACGACGGGCGAGCCGGTCAGGTAGCGGAGCTGGCCGTAGAGTGCCGCGATCTGCGCCCAGTCGCACGGCATCTCGGCATGCAACGAGGCGATCGCGGCCTGCAGCACATACGGCCCGCGGCCATTCAGGGCCAGGGCCCGGTCGAGCTCGGCGCGGCCATCGGCAATCTGCTCAGCGTCCCACTGGGACACGTCCTGATCGCCGAGCAATACGAGCTCGCCGTCGCTAAACCTCGCCTCGCGTCGGGAATCGTGCAGGAGCATCAACGCCAGGAGCCCGTGAACTTCGGCGTCGTCTGGAAGCAGTGCGGCGAGCGCGCGCCCCAACCAGATCGCCTCCGCCGCGAGCTCGTCGCGGCCGCCATAGCCCTCGTTGTAGATCAGGTAGACGACGGCGAGAACGGCGTCGAGACGCTCGCGCAGTTGGTGAACCGGCGGCACGCGAAACGGGATCCCCGCTGCCTTGATTTTTCGCTTGGCCCGTACCAGCCGCTGGGCCATCGTCCGCTCCGATACCAGGAAGGCACGGGCGATCTCGTCCGTCGTGAACCCGCCCAGAGCCCGCAGCGTGAGCGCGACCTGCGCCTCGACTGCGAGCGCCGGGTGACAGCAGGTGAAGATGAGCTCCAGGCGCTCGTCGG
>JASIBJ010000245.1 GCA_030045215.1 Streptosporangiaceae bacterium
GCGAGCCGGCGCTCCCGCTCGCTGATGGGGATGATCCAGAGCCACCGGACCGGCTCGTCCGGCCCGGCGGTATACCCGTCGAGGTAAGGCGCCTCGGGGCCGGGCAGGCGGGATGGGTCGTCCATCAGCAGCACCGCCTCATTGCCGCCGCCAAGCGGGAACGTCGCGGCCTCGTGATACCAGGGAATGCTGTGCCCGGGCCCGAGCCACGTCACCTCGCGCCAGGGGAACTGAGCAAGCCACAGGAATATGCGCGCCGCCTGGGCGCTGGGCATCGTGGTCGCCAGGGCAAGCTCGATCCTGGCCCGGCTCGCGGCGCCGTCGCCGGTCTGCTCGATGACCGGCATGCGCTGGCAGCTCATGCCGACCGTCGACAGCACCGTGAATCGCCGCTGCGTCACTGGCGGGCGTTCGGACACGCCGGTCAGCGGCTGCTTGCCGCCGCTCACGTCCCAGTAGCCGCCGCCCGGGCCGAGCCGCGACAGCAAATGGCCGAACGTCGCCTGCTGGATCGCCGCCCAGGCCTCCTGGCTGGTCCGCCACCGCCAGAACCGCTCGGCGTGCGCGATCCGGGGGCGAAGGCCCTCCATCGCGTCGTCCAGCGACCAGGCGAACGGTGTCTGGCCAATGACGTCCCGGCTGTAGCCGGGCATGCCCTTAGACAGGTCTGCCCAGCCCGCGATGACCGCCAGCGGCTCGCCGTTCTCCAGGATCGCGGCGCCATCGCCTTCCTCCAGCCAGACCGCGCGCAGTGCCTGCGGCTCGATCGGCGGCCTGCCTCCAGGGTGCTTGGTGTGCCCGACCGGCATCTCGGGCGCGTGGCCGGCACGCAGCCTGGCCAAGTCCACGGTCTCCGGCGCGGGCCGGTGATTGGCCAGCCAGGTGGCCGCGATCGCGCCCGACTTGTCGTGCAGGTACGCCGACGTCGCGATGCCGTCGTATTCCACGACGACCCTTCGGCTTCCGTACGGGCTCACGCTGTCCAGCAGCACCTCGGGATTACCGGGGGCGGCGGATATTCTGGGGGTCTGGCTAGCACCTCTGCGCAACGTCGGCACGTAGTGAAATCTATCGACTTTCTGCAGGTCATTCCGCACATGGTGCAGATATCCCGCAGGCGGATGCCTGCTGAGCAGGATCGGAGCACGCTGGTGACGAGCGCCACAGCGCCGACCGGGCCGGGAGCGCCGGGCGCAGCAGGAGTGTCGCTCGGGCCGAGGATCAAGCCGCCCCGCCACCTGGCCGACTTGGACCAGGCCGACCGCCGCGCCGCCGTGGCCGAGCTCGGGCAGCCGGGGTTTCGCGCCGACCAGCTCTCACGGCACTATTTCGCCCGGCTGACCGACGATCCAGCGGAGATGACCGACCTGCCGGCCGGGCTGCGCGGCGAACTGGCCGCCGCGCTGCTTCCGCCGCTGCTCACCTCGCAGCGCGAGCTGGCGTGCGATGGCGGAACGACCCGCAAGACGCTGTGGCGGGCCTTCGACGGCGCGCTGGTCGAATCCGTGCTGATGCGCTATCCCGACCGCGTGACGATGTGCGTCTCTTCCCAGGCCGGATGCGGAATGGGGTGCCCGTTCTGCGCGACCGGGCAGGCCGGGCTGACCCGGAACCTGTCCGCCGCCGAGATCGTGACCCAGGTGTTCGCCGGGGCCAGGGCGATGGCCAGGGGACAGGTGCCGGGCGGGCCCGGCCGGGTCTCGAACATCGTCTTCATGGGCATGGGCGAGCCGCTGGCCAACTATGCAAGCGTGCTGACAGCCGTTCGTCGCATTACCGAGCCCGTACCCGCCGGTCTCGGCATCTCGCAGCGAGCCGTGACGGTGTCCACCGTCGGGCTCGTGCCTGCGATGAGGAGACTGGCCGGGGAGGGCCTATCCGTTCGCCTGGCGGTCTCGCTGCACGCGCCGGACGACGAGTTGCGCGACGAACTCGTTCCTGTCAATCGCCGCTGGAAGGTGGCCGAAGTACTCGAGGCCGCCTGGGCGTATGCGGCGGCAACGGGCCGCCGGGTGTCGATCGAGTACGCGATGATCCGCGATATCAACGACCAGGCCTGGCGGGCCGACAGGCTGGCCTCCCTGCTTGAAGGTCGGCTAGCGCATGTCAACCTCATTCCGCTGAATCCCACCCCGGGTTCGAGGTGGACGGCGTCTGACCCTGCGGTCGCGGCCGAGTTCCTGGACCGGCTGGCGGACCGGGGAGTGCCGGTCACGGTCAGGGACACCAGGGGAACTCAGATCGACGGGGCCTGCGGGCAGCTGGCGGCGGCTGCGAGGTAGCGGATCGTCTAATGAGTGACGGCGTTGCTGCGCGATGAGTGAGCCGCGGCATTGCGAGGTGACTGCGCGCGTTGCCGGGACGCCGAGCCGGCGGTCCGGTCGCGGCCGGGTACCTTATCCGCCATGGCGTGGATGCACGAGCTCGGCCGGCGTCGGCGGGCGCTGGTCGCGAACCTGATCCAGGCCGCCTGGCAGCACCTGCAGCAGGCCGGCGCGGTGACTGCCGACTCGGCGGCCGGGCGCAGGTTCGCCGCGTTCGGTCCGGGCACGCTCATGGCGTTCCCGACCGGCGCGGTCTATGGCGAGCGCTGGATCGAGGTCGGTGACAAGACCATGATCGCGGAGCTGGTTACCATGTGCGCGGGCATGGCGCCGGGCCATGACCTCGGTCCGGATCCGGTACTGCGCCTCGGCGACCGCTGCGTGATCGGGCGCGGCAGCCATATCGTCGCCCACCACTCCATCGAGATCGGAGACGATGTCTATACCGGTCCGTACGTCTACATCACGGATCAGAATCATAAATATGAGGACATCGACACCCCGATCGGCCGGCAGTGGCCCGTCAACAGCGCGGTCCGCATCGGAGCGGGCAGCTGGCTCGGCACCGGGGCGGTGATACTTCCCGGCGCCGCGATCGGCCGGAACGTCGTAGTCGCGGCTGGATCGGTCGTCCGCGGCGAGGTGCCGGACAACTGCGTTGTGGCGGGTGTGCCTGCCAAGATCGTCCGCCAGCACGTCCCCGGCCGCGGCTGGGGCCCGCCGCTGCGGCCCGAGTCCGTGATCTCCGCCCGGCCGGGACAGGCCAGCCCGACTGAGGGCTAAGGCCGGTGGTCCGAAGGCGCCTCGTCGCCCGCGAGCGGGCCGCGAGCGCCGACCCGGGCCGAGGTGAAGCCAGGATGTCGGGGTTTTGGCCTATAGGATGCCCTCACCATCACGGCGGCGAGCGAGCCGGGCCGGGGCGGCGCGGCCAGGCTGCCGCGGACGTGAACGGAGCGGGCACATGCAGGGATGGCACAACGCGGCCACGCGCCGCTGGCTGGCACTCGGGTCGTCCACGCTTGTCGTGCTGGCGCTGACGTGCGCATTCGTGTCGGCCGGGCTAGCAGCGGCGGGCCCAGCCGAGGCTGCTTACGCAGGCTCGGACGGACTCATCGCGTTCGTCCGCGACGGCAACATCGCCACGATCAACCCGACGGCCCACCCGGGCACGCCGAAGACGCTCACGACCGGCGGGCGCGCGTCGGGACCGCGCTGGTCCCCGGACGGCAAGCAGATCGCCTACATCGACGACGGCAACCTCTGGGTGATGAATGCCAACGGCAGCCACAAGGAGCGCCTGACCGACTCCGCGCCTGGCTACCAGGACTCGCGACCGTCGTGGTCGCCGAACGGCAGGTACCTGGCGTTCGTCAGGACCAAGCGCGGCCAGCGCTATGGCTACCTCACCAGATACGGCCTCTCCTCCCGCAGCCTGAACACGTTCACGACCACGGTCAACGGCAAGCTCATCAGCGTTCCCGCACTGCCCGCTCCTGTCGCCTGGACCTGGACGCAGACCGCGCCGAAGTCAGCCACCTACGGCTCGTTCATCGCGTACGAGGGCGCCCGTCAGCTCTGCCCGTTCGCGCACAGGTACTGCCTCAACGTGCTGGGCTTCGGCAGCCAGTCGGACTACAAGAACGGCGCGCCATCGGCCGAATACGCGCCGTCCTCGTTCCGGCTCACCGACGCTGACTGGTTCCCGGCGAATCCGGCCAGGGACACCGACCTGATGACGACGCAAGAGAACTGCCCCGGCGGGCACTGCACGCCGGTCGGCCTGGATCTGGAAGTCGGCGCCAGCCCGACCCTGCCCGGTGCCTACGAGGGCGTCTACTCGCCGAACGGCCTGTACATCGCCTACGTACGCAACTCGGGCGGACAGGCCGAGATCTACGACCAGCTCGTCGACGCCATCGGCGTAGGTCAGCCACAGAAGCTGACCGCGGGCACCGAGCCCGACTGGCAACCGACCCCGCGTCCTTAGTTAGCTGGCGCGCTCCCGCGGTGCGCCCCCCGGCCGCGGGGTGCGCGCCGACGGCGCGCTGCGACGAGGTGCAGCGTTGGCGTCCCCTGGCCGGAGACCTGCGGCGCGCCGGCCGTCTTGTGACCCGCCTATCTGGGGAACGAACTCTTCTCCTCGCAGCGCCCGGTCCACCAGCTCGACGGCCTTAGCGGTGGCGACAAGCCGTCGCCCCTCGGTCTGGTACACCGCCAGAATCGCGGCGACGCTGCTCGGCGGAAGGTCCCGGCCGAACTCGGCCCGTACGCCCCGGTAGCCCTGACGGGCGCCCTCGATGCACGCGGCCACGTGCTGGCGGGCCAGTGAGGCGAGAGCCGCCGGGTGCCGGAGGAGCACGCCGTGCAGCCGGTAGTCAGGCGGCACGACATCAAGCAGCCAGTTAACGGCGGTCTGCTCGAACCCCTCGGTCCCCGGCGGATGGACGCCGGCCGGCCAGCCGGTGGGGATATACGCTCCAGCCACGTCCTCCAGCCTACCGTGACTCGAACAAACATTCTAGTGATTATCGATGGCCGGGACCTGCGCTCCTGAGGTCGCCGGGCTTGCGGTCGGCTAGCCCGTCGTTGCGTTGGTCAGGTCCCGGTCCTCCAGTTCCCAGGCGTGGTCCAGCATGTGCCAGGCACAGCGTCGGATCAGGAACTGCAGCGGCCATGACCGGGCCGGCTCGCCGCGGGCGTGATGTTCGCGGATCCCGTCGACGAAATCCTCCCGGTAAGCCAGCAGGGCCTCGGTGTCGTCCCGCGTTTCCAGCGGTACCTTGACGCCGACCTTCGGCGCGAACTCATCGATTTCGGCGCCGTTCACGTGCCTGATGATCCGTCCCTTCTCCCAGCCGCCGCCCCGCGGACCCTTCCGCAGCTCGGCCGACACGCGCGCGGCCATGTCGTCGAACGTGCGCCAGGAGGCCCGGAGCAGCGCGACTTTCCGCTCGCACTCGGCATCGGTCATCGGCTCGTGCTCGGCCGCGGCCGGCCGGCCCGAGACGCCGTAGTAGTCGGTCATCCCGATCCCTTGGAGCTGCTCGACTACCTCGAAATCACCCGTGGCCGCGAACTGCGTGCCGAAGCCGGCCAGGTCGGCGACCCTGGCGTAGCGGGGCCGGTAGGAGGCGAGGACCGGCAGCACGTCGTGACCGATCCTGGCGCTCCGGTCCCACCCGGGCCAGTCGAAGGCACAGGCCACAACCCGCCTTTTCTTTCCGTGCTCGATCATCACGCGAACTGGACCGGCCATGCCGTCACGGTACGACGACCGCCTGGCGACCGCGAGGGTCTTGGCGGCAGTCGCGGCAGAACTGCAGCGCCTGCTCGTAATCGGGTGCAGTCACCACCAGCCGCAGCTCGCTCACCCCAGGTCTGTCGTTCATGGCTCGCCTCCGGTCCGGACGTGAACCTAAGGCCCAGAACTCCGGCGTTCACGACGTCCCACCGTGGTCAGTGGGCGAGAGTAACGGTGCCAGCGGTCACGCAGGGCGGCGGCCGTCAGCGCCAGCGCGGCCGAGGTGACGAAGTACCAGGCGATCGTCGCCGCGCCAGGCGTGGCCGGCGGGTCGGCCAGGATCCGCCTGGCTGGCGGGACGAAAGCGGCGAGCGCGATGGCGGCGATGGCGATCGGCACGGCCACCGCCCCGCCGAGATCGGCGTAGCGAGACCGGTCGGCGCAGGCGCCGGCGGCCACCGAGACCGCGCACCAACCCGTGAGCTGCGCGAGCAACGGGGAGACGGCAGGGTGCCCGGTGGCGCCGGGCGGGATGGTGTGCGACGTCACGCCAAGCTGCGCCCAGCAGGTGGCGGCGAGCACCGGGATCGCCAGCAGGATGTGACCGGCTGACGACAGCCACGCCGGCGCCGGAGCCGCCTCGGCTACGGACTGCACTGGGGCCCGGACCACGAACCCGACAGCCGCGACGGAAGGCAGGAAGCAGAACCGGACGGTGGTCTGGCTCAGTGAGTAGTGCGACTTGTCGGCGAAGTACGCCAACGCCGCCAGCAACAGGGTCCCCGCCGCGCAGCTGCCGATCAGCGCAGCCCACGGCATGGTCCGCGTGACGTGAGGGGCAAGCAGGGGTAGCACGCGCAGCCGCTGCAGGCCTGGCCGCGGTGTCCGCGGGACTAGGATCACCCGGTGCACAGCGGGCTGCCAGGGGTGGGTGGCGGGCCGGTAAGCGCAGCACGTATCCGGGCCGGGATGGTCGGCATCGGGACGCCCAGGGCCGCTGCGAGCTGGGCGTCGGTGGTGTGCCAGTCCAGCCAGGTCGCCCACGACCGGTCAAGGACCCGGCTGACCTTGCCGTCGGGCAGGCTCGCCATCGCTGCCGCCAGCTCGTATCCGAGGTAGGTGGTCTGCGGTCCGGGCGAGATCAGCCCGCCGCCAGGGGCGTTCCAGACCGGCACGTTGGCGTTGTCGACACCGACCGCCAGGTATCCGCCAGGTATCCCCTGGCCGGATGGCGGCACGTAGGTGGCGCGCATGGCCAGCCAGATCGCGATGGCCTCTCTGGCCTGATCGACCGGCACGCAGAGCTCGGGACCTGGTCCGTTCTGCGAGCCGGCAGTAGCAGGCAGGCCCATCGCCCAGTCGGCGGCGCTGAGGGCCAGCGCAAAGCGCCCGCCTGCGGCCTGCGCACCGCCGGGCCAAGACCCGACCGTGAGGTAGATGGCGAACGGCGCGGCCGCGTTCCCTGGCATCCTGGCCAGCTCCGAGGCCCAGGTGGCCAGCCGTTGCCTGGGCTGGCCGTGGGTGAGCGTCGTGTCCGCAAGCGACAGCGACACCAGCTGCCTGATCGTGAGCGGCTCGGCCGGGAGATCAGGCACGCGCACAAGGACGCCATCGACCGGAGCCTGCAGGGCGGATAGCTGAGAGCCAAAGCCCGGGTACAGGCAGTACCTGACCTTGCCGACCGTGGTGCAGGCCTGAGCCGAGGCGGGGTCTGCGGTCTCCATGACCAGGTGGTTCAGCTCAGCCGCCGGGAGTGGCTGGAGCTGCGCGGCTCCGGCCACGCAGATCGCCGCTACCGCCAGCGCGCCCGCCGACGCCAGGGCGATCAGCGGCCGGCCGCGCCTGGCGGTCAGCGCGATCGCGATCACGCCCGCCAGGACCGCAACGCCGGCCAGCTCTGCTGCGTGGGCGGCTGCGGGCGGGTAACCGGCCAGCGGCCCGGGCAGGAAGTGGAGCCCGTCAACCTGGGCCCACGGGAACAGCCAGATGACCCCGCCGGAGAACCTCGGCGCTTGCGTGAAGAGTATGAACAAGCCAAGGGCCGCCAGCATCCCGGCCAGCGGATGCGGGAACCGGGTCCCGATGGCGACGCCGGCCGCGCCGCCTGCGATCACTAGCAGCATGCCGCCGGCCAGGGCCGCGGCACTGGGGGTGCCGACGGCACCGCGGAATTCCAGGAGCACGGTCGCGCCGATCAGCAGCAGGCTGGCAGGCAACGCCCCGGCCAGCGAGGTCAGGTGCCCGGCAGTCCGCAAGCCGGCCGAAGTCGGCAAGCTGTCGAACAGGTCCTGCAGGCCGTTCCGCCGAGCCCGTCCGGCGGCCAGGTGCGCCGCGACCAGCACGGCCATCGCGACGATGACCTGACCGGTGCCGATCTCCCAGACGGCGTCCCACCATGTGGCCGCCGACGTGTGGTTGAACCCCCACACCAGGGCGCAGCCGCCCACTACCCCGGCGAGCACCAGCGCGCTGCGGACGAGGAGCAGTCCCTCGGCCCTGGCCAGTCCGACTACGATCCGGAACCGGCCCGCCTTCGCCTGTGTTGCGGCTGTCATGGGGCAGCCACTCTCTGCGAGAGCAGCAAGTAACCATCCTCAACCGTCGGCGCGACGATCTGCGCTCCGGCCGGCGGGCACTCACCGATGTGACGCCAGAGGTTGTCGGGGCCTCGCCAGGACAGGTGAGCTCCGGTGTAGCGCACCGAAGCTGCCCACACGTGCCCGGTCGCGGTGTCGGCTAGCTCGGCCGGGGTGCCGACGAATCGAACCTGACCCTGCAGCAGCACGATGACGTTCGGGCAAATCGCCGCCACGTCGTCCGCCTGGTGCGTGGAGAGCATGATCACCGGATCGCCTGGCAGGTTCGACACCAGCTCCCGGAATCGCAACCGCTGCTCAGGGTCGAGTCCGGCCGTCGGCTCGTCGAGGATCAGCAGGTCGGGGCGCCCGAGCAGCGCCTGGGCGATCCCCAGCCGCTGCCTCATCCCGCCGGACAAGGCGCGTATCCGCTTGCGGGCATAGCTGTCCAGGCCGGTAGCGGCCAGCACCCTGGCCACCTCCTCGCCGCGCTGCCGGCGGTCCACGATCTCCTTGAGGATCGCGATGTAGTCCAGGAACGCCGCCACCGTGAAGTGCCGGTGATAGCCGAGTTCCTGCGGCAGGTAGCCGAGCCGCCGCCGGATCGCCACCCGCTCGTCCTTATCGCGGGGGTCGAGGCCGAACACGGACACCTCACCCGAATCTGGCTCGCTGACCGTCGCCAGGATCGACAGCAGCGTGGTCTTGCCTGCGCCGTTGGGGCCGAGCAGGCCGGTCACTCCGCGCTCCACCGTGAGATCCACGTTGTCCAGTGCTCTGGTCGAGCCGTACCGACGAGACAGGCCGCGGACCTGAACGGCGGCGGTGTGCACTTCCAGAGTCATCTGTTCCATCCGAGTTCGAAGCGGTGATGACGCAGGAACAGCACCAAGGACGCAACCAGGAGCGCAACCGCGCAGGCGTACTGGGCATGCCACTGCACGACCTCCAGGGGCAGGTGAGTCACCGCGAGCGCCACGACCGGCAGCACCCAGAGGATGCCCGACCCTAGGGCGGCGGCGACCGGCCCCACGACCGTGGCTGCGGCGAGCGCGGTCGCACAGAGGGCCAGCGACGGCAAGAGCAGCGCGGCCGGGAGCCACGGCGGCCCTGGCACGACAAAGGCGGCGCACATCACCGGGATCAGCGCGGCGATGAGCGCGGAGACCGCCCGTGCCAGCAGCAAGGTCAGCCCGGAGAAGGGAGCGGCGACCGCCAGTCGATGGGCTGGGTCAAACGCGGGCATGAATGCTACCGCCACGCTGGCGAGTATGAGCAGCGGCGCGACCAGCAGGAACGGCATCAGCCCGCGCGGGCCCGGCGGCCCGCCAGGACCTGCCTGCTCGGCCAGGACGGTCTCGACCGTGACCACGGCCAAGACGCCGATGACGGCCAGCAGCCACGACCGCCGCAGCGACGGCGTCGCCGCGAGCAGGCGCAGCAGGTGGTCGGGGACACCCCACCGGCGCAGCACGCGACTGGCTCGGCCGTCCGGCAGCGCGGCCCGCACTAGTACCACGGAGCGGTTGCGGGCGAGGCGTTCGGCATCGGCGTAGGTCGAGAGCCTCTGACGGCAGCCCCCGCAGGCAGCCAGGTGGCTCTCGACCGACCACGCCGTAACCGTGTCGGCCGTCCCGGCCGCGTAGTCGGCGAGCATGCTCGCCCCGGCATGCGCGCCGGGTGTGGTCGCGGGTCCGGGCTGGCCGGAGTACGCGCTGGTCATGGTGTCCCCCAGACTTGTCGGTGACTTCCTGGCGTCTCGGCTTCGAGCCGCGGATCGGAGAGCGCGGCCCGCAGCGCCTGCCGGGCGCGGTGGCAGCGGGACTTGACCGTGCCCTCCGCGACGCCGAGCAGCACCGCCGCCTCGGCGCAGGTCAGGCCGTCCAGCACGGTCGCCTCGATCGCGCCGCGCAGTTCCGGTGATAGGCCCGCCATGGCCTGGCCCAGGCGGCCGTGCTCGATTGCGTTCAGCACCTGGTCTTCCGCCGAGATCACGACATCCGGTTCAGCGGTGCGCCACGGGGGCCTGGACCGCAGCCCGTTCTCCCGGCGGATCGCGTCGATCAGGCGCCGGATGCCGATGCCCCAGACGAAGGCGGCAACGTCCCCGGTGCCGCGGAACGTGCCGGCCTCCCGCCACAGGGCCAGGAACGTATCCTGAACCGCGTGGTCAACTATGTCGGCTGAGCCGCATCTACGGGTCAGCCGTACGGTCAGCCAGCCGGCGTGCCGGTCGTAGAGAGTTGCGAGCGCGACCTCATCGCCCCGCGCCACCCGGCGCAGCAGCACTGCGTCATCGGGCTCGTCAGGCGCCGCAGGGACCCGCCCGCTGGCCAACGGCCCGTCTTGCACTCCCATGTACTCCTTGTCGCCGGTCAGGCCTCCCTCGGTTCCCTATGATCCACGTCGATTCGCCATGGTCTATCCGGCCTCGTTACAGTGCCCTGGCCGAGCCGGCGATCTGCCTTACTCCGGCGGGAGCGAAGGGACACGCAGCGTGACCGTGGAGATCCGCCAGGTCCGACCGTCGGACTACCGGCCCGTGATCTCGGTCATCGACCAGTGGTGGAACGGTCGCCACATGGCCGACATGCTCCCCCGCCTGTTCTTCGAGCACTTCACCGACACCAGCTTCGCGGCGGAGCGCGACGGAGATCTCGCTGGTTTCCTCATCGGATTCATCTCGCAATCACGTCCAGGTGAGGCCTACATTCACTTCGTCGGCGTGCACCCCGGCGAGCGTGGCCACGGGCTCGGCCGGCAACTCTACGAGCACTTCTTCGCCGTCGTCCAGGCGCGCGGCTGCAACCTGGTCCGCGCGGTGACAGCGCCGGTGAACCAGGGCTCGGTGCGGTTCCACCAGCGGATGGGCTTTGACATCGAGGGTGGTGACAAGCAGGCCGCGGGCGAGAGGGTCGTGTCCGGCTATGACGGCGAGGGACACGATCGCGTGCGGTTCGTCAAGAACCTGGCGATCACTGGGCCGTAGTCAGCCGCCGGGCTTCTCCCAGACCGAGACATGCGACCGGCTGTCGGTCGTGAACGGCTCGCGCGGCCGCGAGGGTCTTAGCGGCATTCCCCCCGTAAAGCGGACGATTCCTCGCCAGCGGGCTTCCGCCGGGCCCTGCCAGGCGCGGAGCTCGCCCGGCTTGGGCCGGCCTGCGAGCTTGCCCAGACCGAATAGAATAGATGGGTAGCCGTAATTCTCGGCGCTCTCCAAAGCTATCCCGGAGCCCTTTCGCATGCCTGCCAGCACCGCGTCCTCGGTGGCGTCAGCCACCCCAGGCCAGCTCGCCACGCGCGACGACCTGCGTAATGTGGCCATCGTCGCGCACGTGGACCACGGGAAGACGACGCTTGTCGATGCGATGCTCTGGCAATCCGGGGCGTTCCGAGCCGGAGCCCAGGTCGCCGAGCGCGTGCTGGACTCCGGTGACCTGGAGCGGGAGAAGGGCATCACGATCCTGGCCAAGAACACCGCGGTACGGCACGGCGGGTTGACGATCAACATAATCGACACCCCGGGCCACGCGGACTTCGGCGGCGAGGTTGAGCGGGGTCTGTCGATGGTCGATGGCGTCCTGCTGCTCGTGGACGCCAGCGAGGGCCCGCTGCCGCAGACCAGGTTCGTGCTACGCAAGACGCTGCAGGCCAAGCTGCCGGTCATCGTCGTGATCAACAAGGTCGACCGGCCGGACGCCCGGATCGCTGAGGTCGTGGACGCGTGCTACGAGCTCTTCATGGACCTGGACGCGACCGAGGACCAGATCGAGTTCCCGATCGTGTATGCCTCTGCGAGGGCCGGCCGGGCTTCGCTCAGCCGCCCCGAGAACGGCTCGCTGCCCGACTCGCCGGACCTCGAGCCGCTGTTCCAGGTGCTGCGCGATACTGTCCCGGCCCCGACCTACGATCCGGCCGCGCCGTTGCGCGCGCACGTCACCAATCTCGATGCCTCTTCCTACCTCGGCCGGATCGCGCTGTGCCGGGTGTTCAGCGGTGAGATCAGGAAGGGGCAGCAGGTCGCGTGGTGCCGGCGGGACGGCTCGATCGAACGCGTGAAGATCACCGAGCTGCTGCGAACCGAGGCGCTAGACCGGGTTCCAGCGCAATCGGCGGGCCCTGGCGACATCGTCGCCGTGGCCGGGATCGCCGACATCATGATCGGTGAGACGCTGGCCGACGCCGACGACCCGCGCCCGCTGCCGTTGATCACCGTCGACGAGCCCGCGATCTCGATGACGATCGGGGTCAACACCTCGCCCCTGGTCGGCCAGGTCAAGGGCTCGAAGGTGACCGCCAGGATGGTGAAGGACCGGCTCGACCGCGAACTCGTGGGCAACGTGTCGCTGGTGGTCAATCCGACCGAGCGCCCTGACACCTGGGAGGTTCAGGGACGGGGTGAGCTCGCGCTGGCCGTGCTGGTCGAGCAGATGCGCCGCGAGGGCTACGAACTGACGGTCGGCCGGCCGCAGGTGGTGACCAGGGAGATCGACGGCAAGCTGTACGAGCCGGTCGAGCGGCTGACCGTCGACTGCCCCGAGGAGTACCTCGGCACTGTTACTTCGCTCCTCGCGGTGCGCAAGGGCCGGTTGGAGAACATGTCCAACCACGGCACCGGCTGGGTCAGGCTGGACTTCACGGTGCCGGCCAGGGGTTTGATCGGGTTCCGTACCCAGTTCCTCACCGAGACCCGCGGCACCGGCATCGCGCACCATGTGTTCGAGGGGTTCGAGTCCTGGTTCGGCGAAATGCGCGCGCGCCCGTCGGGCTCGCTGGTCGCGGACCGGACCGGGACCGCGACCGCCTACGCCATGTTCGCGCTGCAAGAGCGCGGCAGCCTGTTCATCGAGCCAGGCACCGAGGTGTACGAGGGCATGATCGTCGGCGAGAACTCCAGATCCGACGACATCGATGTCAACATCGCCAAGGAGAAGAAGCTCACGAACATCCGCCAGTCCGCCGGAGAGGAATTGGAGCGGCTCATTCCGCCGCGGCTCCTGAGCCTGGAGCAGGCGCTGGAATTCTGCGCGGATGACGAGTGCGTCGAGGTCACTCCGGCGGCGGTGCGGATGCGCAAGACGATCTTGGATGCAAAGGAACGAGGCCGGCAGCGGGCTCGGCGGCCCCGCGATGGCCAGTAGCCCACGCCGGCGCCAAGGCGCCCGGTCTCAGGCCGTCCGTCTCGCCGGTGAGCGGCGGGCCCGGCCCGCGGCGGCTTAAGGCCGGCCGTGCAGGTCCTGGTCGAGGTCTGACTCGGCCTCCGCAGCCGAGATCAGTTTGCAGACCGCGGCGATGCGCATCGACTCCCAGTCGATCGCCAGGCTGTCCCGGTCGTCAGCGGGCCACCAGTCTCTCGTGACCGCCTCCTCGACGAAGGCGCTGAGGTAGTGCAGCAGTAGCGGGAGCGGCGGGCTCGGCTCCTGGCTGCAGGCATCGGCGACGAACGGCACATCCGGGCACGCCCTGGTGGTGGCTGACAGCAAGTCGCCCAGGCCGGTGCAGGCGCTGGGGCCTACCCGCGCGTCGACGGCGGCGTGACGCGCGACCGCGCTGGCCTCACGGCCGCGGGCCGACTGGCACTCGGTGATCGCCGCGCGCACGGCGGCGACGTGCTGGTCTAGGTCGGCCTGCGCCGAGGCACCGTCTGCGGCTACCCGGTTGAGCGTGGCCTGGCCCACTTCCCCGGCCAGCCGCAGGCCGACAGCAGACAACGGGAGCGGGTCAGGCATGTATATATAATATCAGATCTGACAAATATGGGATGTTTCGGACGCCGCCGCGCCGGCCTAGCGGACCTGCAGGTAGATGATGCTGCCCAGCCCGAACACGAAGCAGTAGATGGCGAACGGCGTCAGCGTCCGGGTCCGGAAGTAGCGAACGAGGTACCGGACGGACACGTACGCGCCGACTCCCGACAGGATGCTGCCGGCCAGGATCGGCCCGTAAATTCCGTGGCCCAGGTTGATGAGGTCGCTCGTCTTGAGGACGCCCGCGGCCAGGATGACCGGGGTGGCGAGCAGGAACGCGAAGCGCGCAGCGTCCTCGCGGGACAGCCCGCGGAACATGCCGGCCACCATCGTGACCCCGTCGCGGCTGATG
>JASIBJ010000246.1 GCA_030045215.1 Streptosporangiaceae bacterium
GTCGTGGTACAGGAAGTCGTTCAGCTCTTTCTTGGTGTACTTGCGGATCGGCTTGTCCGGGTCGTAGAACCCCGACTCGATGTACAGCCGGGAGTTCCAGCCGCCCCCGGTATAGCCGGGGACCGTGATCGCGCCTTCCCTGAGCGACTTGCTGTCGTCGTACAGCTGGGACAGGTCGAGGTCGGTGACCGTGCCCCGGCCTTCGCAGCGCGGGCACATGCCGCCGGTGACGGAGAAGCTGCGCCGCTCCTTCACGGTCTTCCCGCCGCGCTCGAACGCGACCGCGCCCGCCCCGCTGATCGAGGCGACGTTGAAGGAGAACGCTTTCGGCGAGCCGATGTGCGGCTGGCCGAGACGGCTGAAGAGGATGCGCAGCAGCGCGTTGGCGTCGGTGGCGGTGCCGACCGTGGAGCGGATGTCGCCGCCCATCCGCTGCTGATCGACGGTGATCACGGTCGTCAGCCCCTCGAGCACGTCGACCTCGGGCCGCGCCAGCGTCGGCATGAAGCCCTGCACGAAGGCGCTGTAAGTCTCGTTGATCAGCCGCTGTGACTCGGCGGCGATCGTGTCGAACACCAGCGAGCTCTTGCCCGAGCCGGAGACGCCGGTGAATACCGTCAGCCGGCGCTTCGGGATCTCGACGCTGACGTCCTTGAGGTTGTTCTCGCGCGCGCCGTGGACACGGATCAGATCGTGGCTGTCGCCAGCGTCCAACGCGGGCGACTGCGCGTCCGTACCCATGGCCATGATCACGAAGGGTCCTGAAACACCCCGAGGACGTTGCCGTCGGGGTCGGTGAACGTGGCTACCAGACGGCCGTTGCCCACGTCGCGGGCGGGATCCTTCAGGGTGGCACCGGCAGCGGTGACCTCAGCCAGCTTCGCCTCGATGTCCGGCACCTGCCAGTAGGTCACCGGCGAGGTCATTCCCCCGCCCCCCGGCACCAGCCCGATGTGCTGGCCCTCCACGTCATAGCCGACGTAGTACGACGAATCGGCCTGCGGTGCCAGGCCGAGCAGGGCCGTGTACACGGCCTTCGCCGCATCCAGGTCGGACACCGGATGCAGCACGATCTTGATTCCCTGGGTGGAAGAGCCGGACATCATCACTCCCGAGGTCGTGGTCAGGTCGGGTTGTCTGGGTTATGACGAACAAGAAGCCGGGAACTTGACACGCGGGCCGGGAGCCCCGCGGAAAACGGCAAGGCCGGCCGCGCGGGCCGGCCTTGCCCGTCATGATCAGCGAAGGTCGAACCGGTCCAGGTTCATCACCTTGTCCCACGCCGCGACGAAGTCCTGCACGAACTTCTCCTTCGCGTCGTCGCTGGCGTAGACCTCAGCCACGGCCCGGAGCTCGGAGTTGGACCCGAAGATGAGGTCCGCCCGGCTGCCGGTCCACTTGACCTGGCCCGTGGCGTCGCGACCCTCGAACGTGTTTGCGTCCTTCGACGTCGGCTGCCACGTTGTGCCCATGTCGAGCAGGTTGACGAAGAAGTCGTTCGTCAGGGACCCGGGGCTCGTCGTAAAGACGCCCACCGGCGACTGCTGGTAGTTCGCGCCGAGGACGCGGAGGCCACCGACGAGGACCGTCATCTCGGGGGCGCTCAGGGTCAGCAGGTTCGCCCGGTCGAGCAGCAGGTACTCGGCGGGCAGCCGGCCGGCCTTCCCGAGGTAGTTGCGGAATCCGTCCGCCTTCGGCTCGAGCACGGCGAACGACTCTACGTCGGTCTGGTCCTGTGACGCGTCGGTCCGGCCCGGAGTGAACGGGACCTCAATGTCGAGACCGGCGTTCTTGGCCGCCTGCTCGACGCCTGCGGCCCCGGCCAGGACGATCAGGTCGGCGAGCGAGACTTGCTTGCCGGTGTGCGCGGCGTTGAAGGCCTCCTGGACCCCCGTCAGCGTGCGCAGCACCGTTGCCAGCTGCTCGGGCTCGTTGACCTCCCAGCCGCTCTGCGGCTCAAGGCGGATCCGGCCGCCGTTGGCCCCGCCGCGCTTGTCGCTGCCGCGGAACGAGGAGGCCGCCGCCCACGCGGTGGACACGAGCTGCGCCACCGGCAGGCCCGAGGCCAGGACCTGGGCCTTCAGGGCGGCGACGTCCGCTGCGTCGATGAGTTCGTGGTCGACCGCCGGGACGGGGTCCTGCCAGATCAGTACCTCGGTCGGCACCTCGGGCCCGAGATAGCGCACGATCGGGCCCATGTCGCGATGGGTCAGCTTGTACCAGGCGCGGGCGAAGGCGTCGGCGAACTCGTCCGGGTTGGCCAGGAAGCGCCGCGTGATCTGCTCGTAGACCGGATCCACGCGCAGCGACAGGTCGGTCGTGAGCATCGTCGGGGCGTGCCGCTTCGACGGGTCGTGGGCGTCAGGGACAGTGCCGGCCCCGGCTCCGTCCTTAGGCTTCCACTGGTTGGCGCCTGCCGGGCTCTTGGTCAGTTCCCACTCGTAGGCGTACAGCGTCTCCAGGAAGCTGTTGTCCCACTTCACCGGCGTGGGCGTCCAGATGACCTCGATGCCGCTGGTGATGGCGTCGGCGCCCTTGCCGGTGCCGTAGCTGCTCCTCCAGCCGAGGCCCTGCTGCTCAAGCGGCGCAGCCTCGGGATCGGGGCCGACGCTCTCCGCGGGGCCAGCGCCGTGAGTCTTGCCGAAGGTGTGACCGCCGGCGATCAACGCGACCGTCTCCTCGTCGTTCATCGCCATCCGGCGGAACGTCTCGCGGATGTCGCGGGCCGCGGCTACTGGGTCCGGGTTGCCGTTGGGGCCCTCCGGGTTGACGTAGATCAGGCCCATCTGGACGGCGCCGAACGGCTCGGCCAGTTCCCGGTCGCCGGAGTAGCGCTCGTCGCCGAGCCAGGTGGTCTCGGGACCCCAGTAGACGTCGTCGTCGGACTCCCATTCGTCAACGCGTCCGCCGCCGAAGCCGAAGGTCTTGAATCCCATCGACTCCAGGGCGACGTTGCCGGTCAGCACCATGAGATCGGCCCAGGAGAGCTTCCGGCCGTACTTCCTCTTGACCGGCCACAGCAGCCGGCGGGCCTTGTCCAGGCTGGCGTTGTCGGGCCAGCTGTTGATCGGGGCGAAGCGCTGCTGACCGCCGCCGGCGCCGCCACGGCCGTCGCTGATGCGGTAGGTCCCGGCGCTGTGCCACGCCATCCGGATCATCAGCGGCCCGTAGTGGCCGAAGTCGGCTGGCCACCAGTCCTGGGACGTGGTCAGCACCTCGGCGATGTCGCGCTTTACCGCCGCGAGGTCAAGGGTCTTAAACGCCTCGGCGTAGTTGAAGTCCTCGCCCATCGGATTGGCCACGGCCGGGTTCTTCGCCAGGATCCTCAGGTTCAGCCGGTTCGGCCACCACTCGCGGTTGGCGTCACCCATGGTCGGGTGCGCTCGTCCGGGCGCGATCGGACACTCGGCCTCCGGGGTCGCGCCTTCGACGACTACTGGATCATGCTCAGACATGGGAAATCCTTCCGGCTCGGCGGATCACATTGTTCAGGAACGGCTGGCAGTAGAGCAGTCGGCACACAGGCCCCAGTAGATGACCTCGGCCTCGTCGATCGAATAGCCATGGTCGTCGGACGCGGTCAGGCAGGGCGCCTCGCCGACCGCGCAGTCCACGTCGGCCACCACACCGCATGACCGGCACGCGACGTGATGGTGATTGTCCCCGACGCGCCCCTCGTACCGGGCCGGGCTGCCGGCCGGCTCGAGGCGGC
>JASIBJ010000247.1 GCA_030045215.1 Streptosporangiaceae bacterium
CGCGAGGAACTCGGCGAGCTCGGCGCCAGCGTCGTGGACACCGTCCAGGGCACCAGGGAGATCCTGACCGCGGGCGCCGAGGACCTGACGATCGACCGGATCCGGCTCCGGCACCGGACCATCCTGTCCGCCAGCGTCGCCCACGGCCGCCGCGCGGGAATCGAGCAGGCCGCGACCGACGCGCTGGTCGGCCTCGCGGTCATCGCCAGCTTCGTCACCGCGGTGCTGCTGGAACTGCACGGCGCGATCACTCGCACCGAATTGCCCGTCGTGATCGTGCTCACCGCGGGCGCGTTCGCGCCTCAGATCACGCTGTCCGCGACACTCCAGGAGATCGGCCAGGTCGCGGCCGCGGCCGACCGCATCCACGCGCTGCTGCGCGCCGAGCCAACCGTGACCGATACCTACACCGGGCCCTCGCCGGTACTGGCCGACTCGCGCGTGGCTTTCGACGGGGTTACCTTCTTCTACCGGCCCGGACTGGCACCCGCCCTGCGAGACGTCAGCTTCGACATCGAGCCTGGTAGCACGGTCGCGCTCGTCGGTCATTCTGGCGCGGGCAAGACTACCTGCATCAACCTGCTCCTGCGGCTGTGGGATACCAGCAGCGGGGTCATCCGGGTCGGCGGGCACGACGTCCGGGACTTTCCTCAGGACGTCCTGCGGAGGCACATCGCAGTGGTCCCGCAGGACATCCACCTGTTCCATGCCAGCGTGCGAGAGAACATCCGTATTGCCCGTCCCGGTGCCGCCGACGAAGAGGTCGAGCGCGCGGCTCAGGACGCCGGCGTGGCGTCCTTCATCGCGGCGCTGCCCGAAGGGTGGGACACCCCGGTCGGAGAACGAGGAACCAGTCTGTCTGGCGGACAGCGTCAACGCATAGCAATAGCGCGCGCGCTGCTGCGCGCGGCGCCGATCCTGGTCCTGGACGAGGCCGTCAGCAACCTCGACGCCGAAGCGGAGCGCGACCTGCACCGCGCACTGCGCCGGGTCGCCGCCGGCACCACCACCATCATCATCGCCCACCGGCCCTCGACCATGCGCCTCGCCGACCGCCTCATCGTCCTCGACCACGGCCAGGCGGCCGAGACCGGTACCTACGACCAGCTCGCACAGCGTGATGGTCCGTTCGCCCGGCTCATCCGGCAGTCGCCGCCGGCAACCAGCTGACCTGCTCGTCGCAGCCGATGGCCGAGCGATGCTCGAAGGAGAGCGCGCTGGCGGCGGCAGCACGCGTCGGCTCCGTCCGTCGGCCATAACGTAGGGCCCCGGCCGGCGCCCTGTCAGGCTGCCAGGTAGCGCTGGTGCACTCCGGCCTGAATGCTGGCGGGTTTCCTGGCCGTGCGGCCACCCCGCCCCGTCGCGGTCGGCAACGTCAGGCGATGCGGCGAATGCGCCCGGCGGGGACGGCGGCGGCGCGCTCGGGGTGAAAGATCGCGGCGAGCGCCTCGACGCCATCGATGAGGCGCGGGCCGGGGCGCACGATGATGCCGTTGGCGTCGATCGCCCAGACGGGCACGCCGGGAAGCGCGCGGACGACCACGTCAGCCTGAGCGGCGGCGGCCTCGAGGTTGAATCCGCACGGCGCGACCACCACGACATCTGGCTGAGCCGCCGCGATCGCCTCCCAGGTGGTCTGCCGGGACCGGCCGCCAGGCTCGCTTGCGACGGGCTCGCCGCCTGCGGCCGTGATGAGGTCGGGAACCCAGTGCCCGGCGGTGAAGGGCGGGTCGACCCACTCGATGGCCGCCGCGGCCGGGCGATCGGCAGCCGCGACCCGATCGGCGACGTTGCTGAGCCTCCGCCGCAGCGCGGTTACCAGGTGCCCGGCTTGCTGCAGCGTGCCGGTATGCCGGCCGACCGTAATGATCGTCTCGAGCACGTCGTCAAGGCGATGCGGATCGAGCGTGACAACCTCGGCCGCGCAGCCGAGATAGTCCAGCGCCTGCTCTACGTGGTCGGCGGGCATCGCGCAGACGCGGCACAGGTCCTGGGTCAGGATCAGATCCGGGGCGAGCGCCGCGAGTGACCCGCCGTCGAGGGTGTACAGGTCCTCGCCCGCGGCGAGCCGTTCGCGGACGTAGAAGTCGATCTCAGCCGGGCTCATTCCCGATGTGTCCCGCCCGCCGACGACCACTGTCTTGTCGCGGCGTGCAGACTCGGGCTCGTCACACTCGAAGGTGACTCCGACCAGTTGCTCGCCTAGGCCGAGGGCATACGCGATCTCGGTCGCCGAGGGCAGGAGGGACACGACCCGCACGGAACTTCAGCGTACTCAGCGGTGGGGTGACGTGGGCGGCGGCGAGCAGGGGCGCCGCGCCGAGGATGAGCCCGGCAGGGGCCAGTCGCGTGCGCCTGGCTCACGCGGAACCCGGCTGCGCGTCATATCCCGGACCGCAGGACGGGCAGGTCGCGAGGAGGGCCGTTCTCGATCAGGCCCAGCAGTTCACTGGTGTCCACGTTGCTGCCGATGGCATCGGCGAGCGCGTCGAACTGGGCCTGCCTGGCCGCGGCGAAACAGACTTCCCCGGCCGGAACGAAGTCTCGGCCGGCGATTCTG
>JASIBJ010000248.1 GCA_030045215.1 Streptosporangiaceae bacterium
TGCCGCTGTCGATGGTGCCCGTCGAGTGCGTGGCCCGCGGTTACCTGACCGGAACCGGCCTGGCCGACTATCGCCGCAACGGCGAGGTCGCGGGCCAGGCGCTCCCCGAGGGCCTTACCGACGGCTCGAGGCTTCCCCGGCCAATATTTGACCCGGACAGTAAGGCACCACAAGGTCAGCATGACGAGAACTTGACCAGGGCCGAGGTGGTCGCGCTGGTCGGCGAGCAAACCGCGGCCGAGCTCGAGCGCATCACGCTCGAGGTCTACCGGCGCGGCGCGAGCGTGGCCAAAGAGCGCGGCATCATCGTCGCCGATACCAAGATTGAACTTGGATTTGACCAGCAAGGAACACTGCGGCTGGCCGACGAGGTGCTGACGCCTGACTCGTCGAGATTCTGGCCGGCCGAGTCCTGGCGGCCCGGCCGCGCGCAGCCGTCGTTCGATAAGCAGTACGTGCGCGACTGGCTCACCTCGGCCGAGTCCGGGTGGGACCGCAACGGAACGCAACCACCACCGCCGCTACCGCGTCATGTGATTGAACGAACTCGTCAGAGGTACGTAGCGGCGTATGAGCGTATCACCGGCCTGCGCTGGGCCGATCAGCGGTAGCCCCGGTTGATGACGCTATGAGCACACTCAAGTACGTTACGTAACACTGTCGTCATGGTCTGGGGGGCTCGAGAGCAGTGGAATACTTGACGTCACGAGACGGGGTCGGACGGGAGACGGTGGGGGCGCCGTCGGCTTGGCCGGAGGTTCCGGCCCTGCGCCGGGTTGGTCACGTAGACAGTGCTCAGCGAGCTGACAGGAGTCCCATCGAGATGACCAGCGGCCCAGAAACCCGCTATCTCGTTCGCGGCGGCATCCCCCTCCAAGGGACCGTCTTCGTCCAGGGCGCCAAGAATGCGGCGCTGAAGATGATCGCCGCGTCGCTGATGGCGCCGAAGGGCCGCACCGTTCTGCGCAACGTGCCGGTGATCGAGGATGTCCGCCGGGCCATCGAGCTGGCCCAGGCCGTCGGCGCGATCTGCAAGTTTCACGAGGCCGAGCGAACGCTCGTCATCGACGCATCCGAGCTGACCAGCTCGGTGCTGCCCGCCGAGATCGCCCGGCGGTTCCGCGGGTCGGTGCTGTTCGTGCCTGCGCTGCTGCACCGGCTCGGCGAGGCCACGATCGAGGGCATCGGCGGCTGCAACCTTGGCAATCGCCAGCTGGACTTCCACTACCGCGGGTTCGCCCGGCTCGGCGCCATCGTCGAGGAAGGCGACACGGTCATCCACATCAAGGCCGACCGGCTGCGCGGAGCCCACCTGTACCTGGACACGCCGTCCCACACTGGCACCGAGAACCTGATCATGGCCGCATCGCTGGCGCCGGGCACGACGGTCATCGACAACACCGCGCTCGAGCCCGAGGTGCTCGATGTCATCGCGTTCCTGACCAAGATGGGAGCGCGCATCACCGGCGGCGGCACCGGCTTCGTCACCGTTGAGGGCGTCGAGGAGCTCGCCGCGGTCGAGCACACGGTGATGGCCGACCGTATCGACGCCGGCGTGTTCGCGATGGCCGCCGCGATCACGGGCGGCGAGATCAGCCTGGTCGGCGCGTCGCTCGAGCACTTCGGCGTGGCCCGCTGGAAGCTGGAGCAGATGGGCGTCGAGTTCGCCACCCACGGCGCGATCGTGCAGGTGCGCCGGGAGCGCCAGCTCCGCCCGATCAACGTGATCACCGACACCTACCCCGGCTTTGCCACCGACTTGCAGTCCCCGATCATGGCGCTCAGCTGCCTGGCCGACGGGACGAGCTACATCCGCGAGACGATTTTTGACGGCCGCTACAACCTCGTCGGCGAGCTGAACAAGATGGGCGCGAAGGTCGAGGTCGCCGGCAACGCCGCCCTGGCGCACGGACCGACGCCGCTGCACGGCGCCGAGGTCATCGCCCACGAGTTGCGCTGTGGCGTCGCGCTCATCCTGGCCGGCCTGGCCGCCGACGGGGAGACCATCGTTTCGCCCGGCTACCTCATCGACCGCGGCCACGCCTCGATGGCATCCAGGCTGGCCACGCTCGGCGCTGACATCAGCACCGAGGTTGTGCATTAGACCAAGGGGAACGGGCTCGGCTCCGGGCCTGACAGTTCCGCCAGCACGCGGCCTACCTGATACTCGGCAAGATCCAGCATCCGCTGGCGGTCGGGATAGTCGGTGCCGGCAATCCGCAGCGGGCCCTCGATGAGCGAGATCCGCTGCGCAAGCAGATAGAAGGACACGCGGGTCTCGTCCGGCGCGGGCAGGCCGAGCAACCGGTACCGCTGGGGTTCGAACCGCAGCCGCAAGAATGCGTGCTCCCACTCGACGTCGAAGAACGTCAGCCCTTCGATGTCGACCATTACCGGTTGCCCGTCATCGTCCAGGAGCACGTGGTCGGGGCCGAGCTCACCATGCACAAGCCCGTACTCGGCCCGCGGGCGGATCGCCGCCCGCCTGCCCGCGAGCATGTCCGCGATGGCGGTGCGGGCGCGCGCGAGCCGGGTCACCCGGTCGGCCGCGGCCCCCAGGTGCAGGAGAGCCCGGCGGAGCATCACGTCTTCCGGCGGTTGCTGCGGCAAGACCGGGTCGCGGCCGGCCAGCGCGACCTTTCCGTACCGTGGTGCGCGATGCCGGCTCATCAAGCGCAGTGCCTGGCCAAGCTGCCGGATCGGCGCCGCGGCCGCGGACGGGTCGGCGGCGATCAGGTGCTCGAGCGATCCGCCGCGAACATCCTCGACCAGGGCAAGGTCGGCCGGAACGGTTGCGCGGCTTGTATCCCAGCAGTAGATCGCCGGCGTTCGCACGCCCGCGGCCGTGAGCGCCGCGTGGGCGGCTGCCAGCAGGTCGGGGCCGCAGGCGTCGCCGAACGGGAACGGGTCGTCGTCCTCGTCAGGGCCGGCCGGCCAGTAGTTCTCGGCGGCACTCCAGGAGTAGATGACGGCCGTGGCTGAGTCGTCGAGGGTGACGCGATAAACACCCTTCTTGCTGCTGCCCGTGAGCCGCTCAAGCCCGGTCAGCCGAGCCGTCGGCCGGTACTCGCGAAGGAGCCCGGTGAGATCTGAAGGCTGCAGGAACGCGCGGGTCATGGTCACGTTCCTCCCTGAAAGCCGCACATGCCTCTCAGCCCGTCCTAGATTGCCCCTTCCGGTGACGGCAAGTCTGAGTTACGACTAAGGAGGGGCTGTTTACCCGCTCGGAAGGGCGCCGGTGGTTGAGGCTGACGGCATGGCATGGCCAGCGTGAGCGTGTATGCGCGGCAAGAGCGCGTGGTGCGAGTAGGCATCGTCGGCCCGCATGAACTTGTGGAGCGGATTATGCTGTCGGGCCTGCCCGGCCCGCACGGCGCGGACTCGCACGTGCTTCCCACCGAGGCCGAGCTCGGCCTGCGGCGCAGGCTGGTGATGGCGCCGTACCTGAGCGAGCACGAGGCGCCCGAGCGAGTTTCCCGGCTCGGCGATGCCGTGGACGCATGCCTGTTCGCCAGCCGCTTTCCCCTCGACTATGCCCGCAGGTCCGGCGTCCTGTCGTGCCCGGCCACCTGTATCCAGCTCGGCGGGACCACGCTATTCGCGGCGCTGGCAGCAGCCAGGCGCGACGGGTTCGACCCGGGCCGGGCGAGTTTCGACGGGGTAAGCCGGACCGAGCTGGACGCCGGGCTGGCGGACTTCGGCGTCCCGGCCGACGGCGCGCACCTGCGCGATGAGATGGCCAGCGCCGCCGCGATCGCGTCATTCCACGAGCGGCTGTGGCGGCTTGGCCAGACGTCGGCCGCCTTTACCTCCATGGACCAGGTCGCCAGGAGGCTATCGGCGGCCGCGGTTCCGACCGTGCGGCTCCGGCCAACCGACCGGGCAATCAGGTCGGCCCTGCAGGTTGTCACGCTGCTGGCCGGGAATCGAGCACTCAGCGACTCACAGCTCGCCGTCGGCGTCGTCGAGGTGCCCGCGTTGCGGGACTCGGTCCGCCGGCCCGCGCCACGGCAGGCCAGGGAGG
>JASIBJ010000249.1 GCA_030045215.1 Streptosporangiaceae bacterium
ATCGCCAGCGTCATCGGAACGGAACACACCCGCCGCCGAGATCGCCGCGAACATCCGGCTGGACTCGACCGGATCCAGGATGATCGTGTGCAGGCACATGCCACCCGCTCCTGGCTGCCAGTACTGGCCGGAGCCGTGGCCGCGCAGGCCGGGCAGTTCCTCCCAGTGCTGACCGCCGTCGGTCGAGCAGAACAAGCCGGCGTCCTCCACGCCCGCGTACACGGTGTCCGGGTCACCCAGCGACGGCTCAAGGTGCCATACCCGCTCGAATTCCCACGGATGCGGCGTGCCGTCGTACCACTGGTGGGTGCCGGGGACGCCGTCGTAGCCGAACTCGTTGCCGACCGGCGCCCACGTCTGACCCCCGTCATCCGAGCGCTGGATCACCTGACCTGACCAGCTGCTGTACTGGGACGCGTACAGCCGGTCCTGATCCGCCGGCGACCCCTTCAGGTGATAAATCTCCCAGCCGCTGAAGTAGGGGCCAGCGATATCCCACTGGTCACGCTTGCCGTCAGAGGTCAGCACGAATCCGCCCTTGCGCGTGCCGACCAGCACCCGTACGCCGCTCATCTGCGCCCTTTCCTAGTCAGCTCCTGGCCTGACGGCCGTGGCGTCCGCACATTGCATTGCGCAACCGGCGGCCGCCCTGGTCATCCATGCCGGACCAGGCTCACGCTACCGCTGAGTTCAGACGGTCAGGGGACAAAGAACTCATCGGGAGCGGCGCCGGATCAGCGGAGCATGAGCCCTGGTTGCGTCGGATGGCATGATGGCCGGGTGACAGTATCGGCTGATTTTTCTGCTCTCCCGGACAGCCAGCATCAGGCCCATATCAGGCAGCTATCCGAGGCGATGGAGGCCGCCGACCGGGCCGGCCGGTACCCGCAACTAGTCGTCGAGCGCCCGTGGTCGGTCCACAATCCCGTGCTGGAGGGCGAGTTCGCCTCACCTGCGGCTATCAGCTGGTACCTCGAGCGCGAGCTGAGCCGGCTGGCGGATCAAGGTGCCAGGATCTCGGTCCGGGCCGGCCGCAAGGCGCTTGACCTGCACGACCCGGAAATCGGGCACGCGGTCGACGAGACGAGGTCAGACCTGCGCCGCAAGAAGCTGTTCCTCTTTGGCCCGGAGCGAATGGCGCTCTCGATCGACCGCCTGCAGCACTACACGGGGACACCCGCGGAAGCCTTCCAGCGCTACGTGCTGCTGACGAATTACTCCTGGCTTGTCGATGAGTTCAGGGCCGCCCTGCCCGACAGCGTCGGGCCCGAGGCCGACGGCCGTCAGATGCCTGCATGGCACCACATGCTTCCCGGCCGAGCCGGGCTGACCATCGTCAATATCGGCGTCGGTCCGTCCAATGCAAAGACGATCACCGACCATCTCGCCGTGCTCCGGCCCGACCTGGTGCTGATGATTGGTCATTGCGCCGGCCTGCGGAATCACCAGGAGATCGGAGACCTTGTCCTCGCGACCGCGTACATGCGTGATGACCGTGTCCTCGACGACGTGCTGCCGCTGAGCGTCCCGGTTGTCTCCAACTACACGCTGAACACCCTGCTGCTCGACGAGATCACGGCTCGCGGCCTGCGCAGCCGCCTGGGCATCGTCTTCACTACCGCAAACCGCAACTGGGAACTGCAGCTGACCTCGGTGGCCGACCGGCTGCGCCTGTCTCGCGCGGTCGCCGTCGACATGGAGTCGGCGACGGTCGCGGCGAACGGATTCCGCTATCGGATACCGACCGCCACCCTGCTGGCGGTTAGCGACAAGCCACTCCATGATCAGCCCAAGCTCAGCGCGGCCGCACAGAGCTTCTACGCGGCCAGCCGCCGCCAGCACGTTGAAATAGCCATCGCCATTGCCGACAAGGTCCGGCAACTCTATCCGGGCGGCCTGCCGACAGCAGACCTCCGCTCCTCGGACGAGCCCCTGCTCGGCGTCGCGGATCCAAGCCAGCCGTAATGCCGCAACCGGCCTAGCCCGCCGAGTCCTCGAGTAGGGTGACCGGCGATCTTGCTCCAAGGCCCGCCGACCCAGGTAAGGGAACGGCTAGCCGTTTGCCTGCTCTGCGACACGGCTCGGGTACGGTCGCTTGCTGTGGCACAGGGGCTCGGCTCGCGGTTCGCGAAGCTGTGGACGGCCAGTACGACATCGGCGCTCGGCAGCGGCCTGGCCACCATCGCGGCGCCCCTGTATGTGGCCGCGCACACGAAGAGCCCGCTGATCGTTTCAGCCACCACTGGTGTCGCCTGGCTGCCGTGGCTGCTGTTCGCCCTGCCCGGCGGGGTGCTCGTGGACCGGGTCGACCGGCGACGCCTGATGGTCACCATCGACTGGACTCGGGTCGGCGCAATGGGCATCCTGGCCACCGCGCTGCTCACCGGGTGGTCCAGCATCGCCCTGCTGGATGCCGTGCTGTTCGTGATCAACGCAGGCGAGGTCGTGTTCCGCTCTGCCGGCCAGACCATGGTTCCCGCAGTAGTGCCTCGTGCTTCGCTGGAGCGCGCGAACGGCTGGCTGGTCGCCGGGACCACGGTCATGCAGCAGATGATTGCCGGGCCGCTCGGCGGCTTCCTGTTCGTGGTATCGGCGTGCGTCCCTTTTTTCGTCAACGCGGGAACCTACGCGGCCAGCGCGGTCCTCGTCGGCCTGGTTGCGGGAACCTACCGCGCCTCGCGGGCATCAGCCGGCAGCGCCGACGAACCGGCGCGCGCGGGCGCGATCTGGGATGAGCTAGCTGAGGGCTTCCGCTGGCTCGCACGGCAGCGCATGCTCCGCACCATGGCGATCTTGATCGGACTGCTGAACGTCACCCTGACTGCGGCCACCGCGGTACTCGTCCTGCTGGTCCGCGAGCGGCTGCACCTGGGCGCCGTCGGTTACGGCGCGCTGTTCACGTGCTTGGCGGTCGGCGCCGTCCTCGGTTCCGCCTGCGGCGACTGGCTCATCAGGAAGGTGACGCCAACCTGGACGATCCGAGTGGGGCTTCTGGTAGAGGCCGGCTTGCACCTCGTGCTCGCCACCACGCACAGCGCATATTTCGCTGGGTTCATGCTGTTCGCGTTCGGGATCCATTCGGCGCTGTGGACGATCGTGGCCAACTCGCTGCGGCAGCGGCTCACTCCGCCCGAGATGCTCGGACGCGTCGCCAGCACCGGACTCTTCATCGCGGCCGGAGGCAACTGCTTCGGAGCGGTGCTCGGCGGCGTCATCGCGACGCAGTTCGGGCTCACAGCTCCTTACTGGGTCGGTTTCGTGGTCGCGATCATCGTGTCGGCCACTACCTGGCGAGTCTTCAACCGCACTACTGTCGCCGAGGCGTACACCGAGGCAGCGCTTTCGCCGGTGTGAGCCCGGACTAGGTCAGCGGCGACTCGGGCTCGTCGAACTGCCCGAAGCTGTGCAGGTCGTAGTCCATCCCGTAGACGCGCTTGAGGTCGGTGATGGCGGCCAGCGCGCGCTTGCCGTGAGGGCTAGCGGCAAGCTCCCCCTCATGCCCCGGCGCGGGCTGGAACGAGTGCAGCACGATCTTCTCCAGCAGTTGCCCGAGCGTCACGTCCTCGAACTCCGCCAGGCCCTTCAGCACTTTGACCAGCCGCTTTTCCAACCGGACGCCGAGTTGCACGCGCTCGATGCGTACTGGTCCTGTGGCCTCTGGCATCAGGAGGCCCCGTGGCCGGAGGTCCCGGACCTGCCGTAGATCTCCGCCGTCCGCCCGGGCAGCGGCCCGAATCCGGCCCGCAGGTAAATGCCCAGGTCGTTGGTTACTTTAAGCCGGCGGCACCCGCACGCGGCCAGGCGATCTAGCCCGGCCGCCAGGATGTGGCTGGCAATGCCGCGACGCTGGTAATAGTCCTCGGTCCTCATCGGCTCGACCAGTCCGACGCCGGTTACCGGATCGGCCCAGAACAGGCCGTAGCCGGCGGCTGGGCCGTCGGGTGCTTCCACCATGAGATCAAGCTCGGGTCGGTAGAGCGAGCAACTGCTGAGCCGCGCGGCCACGTCCGGCCCATTGCGCCGCATCATCGGGTGCGGCCGGTCCGGGGTTTCGGCCCGCGAGAGCAACCGGTAGCCGTCGGCCAGTGGGGGGATCGGCGGCCGCCTCCCGGCATCGAGCCAGCAGGCAACGATGTCGGCTCCGTCGGCCGGGATGAAACCGGCTGCGACGAGCGCGCAGGCCGCGACCGCGTTGCCGGGCCGTACCGGGAACTCTGCCGTGGTCCCGATGGCGCCCGCCCGGTCAATCGCCGCCCGCCAGACCGCCCGCTCTAGGTCACGATCGTCAGGGAGGACGAAAACATCACATTGGATGCTGTGACCGAAGTCGGTGCGGATCGCGGCCGCCAGCGGATCGCCGCGGTCATCGAGCCAGAACATCTGGCCGTCCCGGTCGGTCTGGCGCTCCTGCCGCCACCACCACTGCAGGTCTGCTGCTTCCCACACCACACTCGTTGGCCGGGCCAGCCGGATCCGCTGGAGGAGTGTGGTCACTAGGTCCACATATCGCTGGCCTGTTACGACGACGGTCGAGGACGCGGTAGTCATGGGACCATGGTCCCTTGGTCCCAAGCCCTCATCAACGGGTTTACGCGGCGTTGCAAGTCCAGGGCAGGCCCAGGTGACGCACTGGCTGGTGACTCACTCCCAGCCGGTGAAGGCTTTGACCGCGACGCAGAACTCGTTGCCCTCCGGGTCTTGCATCACGGTCCAGCCGTGGCCAGGTATATGGTGCTCGCCGATGACCGTGGCGCCAAGCCGGACCATCTCGTCGATGGCATGCGCGTCCGAATTCACCAGGTCAATGTGAACGCGGTTCTTGGCCTGCCTCGGCTCGGGCACCTTGTTGAAATACCAGGCCGGCTCCCGCCGCTGCGCGTCGGCTCCGCCGATAGACGCAAAGAGTTCACTGCTGCCGTAATCGAGCGGGCGGCCGAGCACCGCGGACCAGAAGGCCGCCAGCTTCAGCACGTCGTTGCAGTCCATGGTGATATTGCCGATCCTGGCTGCCATCGCATCCTCCCTGGCACATGGCACGCGGCGCATGCCGCATGGCACGCGG